>JASHQV010000149.1 GCA_030038955.1 Solirubrobacteraceae bacterium | reverse complement strand
TGATCACCTCGCACAGCAGCGCGACGCCGAGCACCCGAGCGGACAGACGCACGTCGAAGTAGCACAGCGTTGAGATCAGCACGATCATGAACAGCCCGCACCAGTACCACTGCACGTGCACCCCATACCGCGCCAGCTTCAAGTTCGCGAAGTAGGCGAAGCCACCGACGAGCGAGACCTCGAACACGCTGTAGGCGGCGACCATCGCGAATCCACTCGCCATCCCGAGCTCGCGATTGAGCCCATGGCTGATGAAGCTGTAGAAGCCGCCCGCGGTCGTGACCTTGCGAGCCATCGCGACGTAGGCGACGCCGAAGATCGCCAGCACCACCGCGGCGAAGATGAAGCCGGCCGGGGTGCCGATCCCATTGCCGTAACCGACCGATATCGGAGTGTTGAACAGCATCGCCGAGATCGGTGCCGAGCCGGTCACGGTCAGGAACAGCACGCCCATCAGGCCGACCGCCTTGGGCCGAAGCTTGTGGATGTCCTCGCGCCCCGAGACATCCACGCTCTCGACGACAGGAATCATTCCCTCGTGGTGCTCCCCATAGCCGGTTGTTGTGCTCACTGTCCCTCTCCTATGTTGTCTGGCTCACTTGGGTGTTAGAAGAGCTACCTGCTCGCGGCGACCGCTTGACGGTCGCGAAGCGTCTCCTGTCGACCGCTGCGGCCGAGCACCTCGACGAGCAGTCGCTCGACCGCCGCATTCCATTCGTCTTGCCTGACCCGAACCCGAGTCGGCAGTAGCCTCCGCGTCTCCAGATCCGAATAGCTCGAGCGCGCCAAGCGATCGAACGACTCGATCACGCGGATCACGAGCCCATAGTCGTGCGGGCCCGCGAAGCTGCCGATCCAGTCGCCGGGCCTCCCTTTGTCGGCAAACACACCTTCGCGAACACCCTGCCAGTAGGCGTGCTGAAACAGGCACCCCGCGTTGCCGCGTTTCACCCAGCAGCCCGCGGTCAGGCCCCGGTCGCCGCGCTCGATCCCGCGCAGCCCCAGCTGCAGCAACCGGCGCCCTCGCTTCGAGCTGGCCAGCGCCACGAGGTCCTCCCGGAGGCGACGCCGTTCAACGGTCATCGCACGCCTCGCTCCCGTGATGTGCTTGCCGCGCCTGCGGTCTCTAGCGTGTAGCGCAGCTGCGCGTCCAACGGCGCTCCAGGCACCAGCGCCCGATCGAGCGCCGCCGTGCCGATCGTGAACGCCCACACGTCCCGACTCGCCAGCGCTCTGATGCGCTCGGCCGAGTCGACTGATCCGGCTGCGATCACCGGAACCGACAACGCGTCGACGACGGTCTCGACGAGCGTCTCGACGCCTCCGTCGTAGCGATATGCGAGTAGGTTGATGCCGTCTACGCCCAGCGATTGCGCCAAGCGTGCGTCGCACACGATCTCATCGATCGTCCCGCGCAGCAGGCAGGGATAGCCGATCACCCGACCGACGTATGGGAAGAACCGCATCCCGCTTCCCGCGATGATCTCCTGCATCGGCTCGATCAGCGTGCCGCCGATCAGGTAGTCCGGGCGCAGCTCGGCGGCGACGCGTGCCGACTGGAGCGTTGCCTCCTCGGTCTCCGAAACGACCTCGAGATAGCTCGTGTGGCCATGGGCCCGAATGTCGTCGAGCAGGCCGGCCAGCTCGGCCCGAGGCAGGCCGACATCCTTGCAGCCGACGTGCCGGATCCCCGATTCGGCGATCGATTCGTATACGTTCCGCGCATCCGCAATCGTGCGGTCGTCACGGGTCAGCATGAAGATGAACTCAGTCACCAGATATCAAGTTGTCCGACAACTTGATATCTTACCCTGATGTCAAGCGGAGGTAAGGAACTCGTGGAGAGGACAGGATCCGCGCGACGACCTGGAATGTCGCCGGGGAGATGAATACGGGGAGATTGCCTCAAGCGCGGGCGTGGGCTACTTCGTGACGCCATAGCATCGTGACCACTCCATCGCTCCGCCACCAAATCGCCGACCGCCTGCGCGAGCGCCTGCTCTCGGGTGAGCTCAACGCCGGCGCTCGCCTCCCGAGCGAGCCCACCCTGGCACGGAGCCTCGGCGTCTCGCGCAGCTCCCTGCGCGCCGCGATCGCTCTGCTTGAAGCCGACGGGCTGCTGCGCCGTCAGCACGGCTCGGGCACCTACGTGACCGACTACCCGCAGCTGCGCGACGACCTCTCCCGCAACTTTGCTGTGTCGGAGATGATCGCCGCCACGGGACTGCAGCCGGGAACGATCGATGCGCGCACCTCTATGGAGCCGGCACCACCCGAAGTTGCCGCGGCATTCGACGTCCCCCCGGGAACGCTGCTAAGCGTGCTGCGCCGGGTACGCACGGCGAGCCGCCGACGAGTCGTCGACAGCGCCGACTGGTGCTTGGAGGAGGTGCTCGACCCGTCCGAGCTCTCGGCCCTGCACGACGGGTCGATCTACGCCTCACTCGCCGCGCAGGGGCTCGCGATCCACCACGGCGTCGCCAAGATCTCGCCGACCGTCGCCGACTCGGAGACGGCGCGCCACCTGGAAGTACCGGTCGGCTCGTTGTTGCTGACGGTGTTCCAGGTCGACAGCACGGTCCTGGGAGAGGTCGTGCTCGTATCACTCGAGCACTATCTCGCCGACGTCTTCCAGTTCAGCGTCTATCGTCGGGGACCGGGCCAGGGTGCGAGATCCAGTGGTGAGTGACGACCTCGTCGCGGGAGTCGATCTCGGATCACAGGGGACCTGCGCGCAGGCGATCGACGCCAACGGCACCCTGATCGCGACCAGCTACGTACCACACGAGCTCTCCTATCCGCACCCCGGCTGGGCCGAGCAAGACCCAAAGAGCTGGCTGACCGCGGTCGCTCGAGCGCTCGACGAGCTGCGTCGATCCGTGAAGCCTCGGCCGCTCCGCGCACTCGCGTTCGGATCGCAGCTCGACGGTATGGTGGCGGTCCGCGCCGACGGCACGCCGACCGCACCAGCGCAGATCTGGATGGACCGTCGAGCTAGCGAGCAGTGTGAACGAGCGGCCACAGAGCTGCCACCGGCACAGCTGCGGAAGTTGACGGGCTGCAACCTCGATCCCGGTCATGTGGCCGCAAAGATCGCCTGGCTGAAGGACCACAGACCCGACGCCTACGACGACGCACGGTGGTTCTTGCTGCCCGGCTCATTCCTCGCCTGGCGCGCCACGGGTGAGCTCGCCGTCGACCCGTCGAACGCATCCTCCTCGATGCTGCTGGAGATGCGTACTGGCGCATGGTCTGAGCAGGCATGCGCCGCGTTCGGCGTAGAGGACCGCCGGCTTGCGCCGATCCTTCCTGCGCACACCTCACTTGGGTCAGTAGCACCATGGCTACGAGAGGCCGCCGGCCTCGACCCGCGCACGCTCGTCGTGCTCGGCTGTGGCGATGAGATGGCCGCGACGCTCGGCGCGGGCGTGATCGATCCCGGAGCGGTCTGCGATGTCCTGGGAACCGCCGAGCCCGTCTGCGCCGTCGTCTCCGAGCCAGCTCTCGACCCGCAAGCGGTAACCGAAGCACACCCTCACGCTGCTCCCGGTCGCTGGCTGCTCGAGAACCCTGGCTGGCTCTCGGGAGGCGCGTACCGATGGTTCCGGGACGAGCTCGGCTCGAGCGAGATGGCACTGGCAGCCGAATCCGGAACCGATGTCTACGAGATCCTGGATGATGCTGCGGCCGCGATACCGGCAGGAGCCGATGGCGTTCTATGGCTACCGGCGCTAGCGGGCGCGACGGCACCAGAGTGGAACGCCGAGGCTCGAGCCACCTGGTTCGGCCTGACAGCCGCCCATAGCCGTGCCCACCTCACCCGTGCCCTGCTCGAGGGCAACGCCTTCGCGCTGCAGGACGTGCTCGCCGCAATGCAGGCCGCGGGCCTCGAGCCGAACGAGCTTGTTTGCGTCGGCGGTGGCGCGCGTGGAGATCTTCTGCTGTCGATTCGTGCTGACGTCACCGGCCTTCCTGTAACCCGACCCGACGACGTCGAGACGACAGCGCGCGGAGCGGCGATGCTCGCGGCGGTCGGCGCGGGGCTGCATCCCGATGTTGCGCAGGCGGTTGCGCACATGGCCGGACCACGCAGGGAGCCGATCTTGCCCGACTCGGATCGGCATTCCATCTATGCCGCGTGCTACTCGCGCTACCGCCAGCTATACGCCGCGCTGCGCCCGCTGTTCGTAGGCGATCCCGCCCCCGACGCGATGCCGTCTGACACGGCATCGGCCGGACCTTCAGGTAGTCGACCGAACTAGATGATTGATTCCAAATGACTCACTCGCGGATGCGTCCGGGATGACTTCGCGGACACGGCACGGTCGGTTGGCTCACGCAGCGCTGCTGCCACCACCAGCTTCGCTGGCGGTGCCGGCCTCCCGCCCGCACCGTCCCGCTTGTCCCCCGAACGCCCCACGCGCAACCCATTTGGAATCAATCATCTAGCGCGTTCCGCGCCAGCAGGCGTTCAGACAAGCACCCGGCGTTTGAAGTTCCGCAGCCCGATCGTCCAGAACAGCACGCAGAAGACCAGCAGCACCGGATAGATCACGTACAGGTGCATGTGCGTGGCTTGCGTGAGACCGGCGCGCATTCCCTCGGCGATGTAGATCAGTGGGTTGACCAGCACGATCGTCTGCAGCCAGTGAAAGCCGCCGACCGTGACCGGCGAGAGCTTCGTCCACTGGTAGTAGGTGCCGCCCAGGAAGGTCAGCGGCAGCACCACGAATCCGAACATCAGACCGATGTTGCGCGGCTCGAAGGTGGTGCCGAGCAGCAGCCCGAGCGAGGTCATCGCCACGCAGGCAAGCGGGATCAGCGTGAGGACGACGGGCCAGTGCACCGACAGGTGCGCCTGCACACCGCTGGCGTGGATGACCGCGGCGATCGGGAACACGATCACCGCCGCCAGCAGACCCTGGACCGCGCCGGACAGGACCTTGGCCGCCGCCACCAGCCAGATCGGGCACGGCGCCTGCACGCGGTCCTCGATCTCGCGCGTGTAACCGAACTCGGTCGACATCTGCAGCGCCACCGCCTGGATCCCCTGGAACATGATCGAGATCGCGACCACGCCCGGAACCAGCACGGTGGCGAAATGCGACTCCGCTCCGTGCCCACCCGCCCCGCCGCTGCCGCCGATGCCCTGACCGATCTTCGGGAACACGTACAGGAACACGAACACCAAGAGGAACGGCTGGATCACGGTGCGCACGACGAACTCGCCGAAGTGCTTCTTGAGCACGATCAGATCACGCAGGATCAGCGCGCCCAGCGCGGTCCGGCTGGCCTCGAACGTCGTGCGGGTCGGTGCCAGCGCAATCGCTGCGGGCGCGGAGGGTTCCATGCCTCCGGTCTCCTCGGCGTCCGGTCCCGAGGTGGGGGTCATTCGCGCAGCTCCTTGCCGGTGAGATTGATGAACACGTTCTCGAGCGTCGGCTCGGCGACGGCGAGGTCGACCAGCTCGAAGCCCGCCGCCTCGGCGACGTCGACCACGCGCGGGACGATCCGCTCGGCGCCTTTCACAGACAGCTCGACACCACCGTCGACCACGCGCGTTCGCGTGACTCTGTCGACCCCGTTCCGCAGGGCAGCGGCCAGCAGCTCTCCGTCCCCGCTCGCCTTGACGGTCACGATCGTGTCGGCGCCGAGCGACCGCTTCAAAGCTGCCGGCGTGCCGAGCGCAAGGATCTTGCCATGGTCGAGGATCGCCAGCTGGTTGCAGAGCCGGTCTGCCTCCTCCATGTAGTGGGTCAGCAGCATGATCGTCTGGCCCGCGCGACCCAGCTCGCCGAGGATCTCCCACAGCGCGAGCCGGCTCTGCGGATCCAGTCCGGCCGTTGGCTCGTCGAGGAACAGGACCGCGGGGCGGTGGAAGATCGCCCGCGCGACCATCAGTCGCTGCGCCATCCCGCCGGACAGCGCAAACACAGACGCCTTGCCCCATTTCGAGAGCTGGAACTGCTCGAGCAGGGCATCGGCCCGCAGTCGCGAGTCGGCCGCGCCGATCCCGAACAGCCGCCCGTGGAAATACAGGTTCTCCCAGACGGTCAGCTGGCGGTCGAGCGTGTTCTGCTGCGAGACGACCCCAATCATCTGCTTGGCCAGCGCCGGGTGAGCGATCACATCGACCGCGCCGACGTAGGCGCTGCCGGAGGTCGGGACAACGCGCGTGGTAAGCATCCCGGCGGTCGTCGTCTTGCCCGCACCGTTCGGCCCCAGCAGGCCGAACACCTCCCCGTGCTCGACGCTCAGGTCGAGCCCGTCGACCGCCTTGAAGTCAGCACCGGGATAGATCTTCGTCAGCCCGAGCGTGCGGATGATCGCCGACGCCTGATCTCCGTTGCCGATGGCGACAGCCACAGCACAATGATGGCGGATGGACCTGGGCCACGGACCGCGCGTGGGCTCGATCACGACCAGTGCGAGCGGGACGCGGATCCGTGAGCGCGCGGCCGATCACGCCCGCAGGCGCCGCCGGATCAGCTCGGCCGCGTGCCTGCCCGAGCTGATCGCGCCGGCGATCCAGCCAGGCCAGGCGGGCGCGAAGTCCGAGCTCGCATACGCCAGCGGGCCGTCGTGGAGCGTGCTCAACGCCAGCAGCGTCCCGTCGCTGAACCACCCGGGCCGCCACATCCCCCAGGCCCCGCGCGCGAATCGATCGGCGCTCCAGTCGTGGTGGTCGACGGCCAGCACGCGTGCGCCGGGGACGAAGCGCCGCAACGCCTCCTGGGCGCTGTCGGCGCTCGCGGGGTCGAGCTGGGTGCGGTCGAACCCGAACGCCACCAGCAGGCGCGCGCCGTCGAGCTCGCCGACGTCGCTGACCCACTGCAGGGGCGCCCCCCAGCCAGCGGCGAGGATTCCCGCGGGGACGTCGGCGGCGAGCATCCACAGCTTGATCGAGTGGCACGGCTGGCCAGCGCTCACGGCAGCGTCGATCAGCGGATCGGCGGGTGGGTCAAGTGCGACCGCGGCAAGCGCGCCCAGCGGCAGCGCGAGGATAACCGCGTGAGCCTCGTAGACGCTCGCGCCGGGACCGTCGCAACGGACGCGTACGCCGCCTCCGGCGTGCCGTTGCACCGCTGCGACCGGGGCGCCGAGGACCAGCTCGGCGCCGCAGTCCTCGGCGAGCCGCGCGACGAGCTGGCCGCTGCCGTCGGCGAGCTGCTCGTCGAGGCCGTCGAGCAGCGCGTAGGCGCTGGCGCCGAACGCCGCGATGTCGCTGAGGTGCGCGAGCAGCGCCACCTCGCGCGGGTGAGCGCCACCGTACATCGCCGCGAACGTGAGCAGCAAGTCGCGCGTCGCAGGCGGCAGTGCGAGCGCATCGATCCAGGCCGCAGCGCTCACATCGAGCTCCGCCAGCCCGCCAGGCTCGCGCCCGCCGCAGCCACCGTGCGCGGCAAACTCGCGGGCGGCGACGCCGAGCGCGTAGATCGCGCGCTCAAGCGCCCGTCCCTCCGACCGCGGTAGCGGCGCCCCGTCACGCACGATCCCGCCGGTCAGCCAGCGGTAGGCCCGCGGGGGCGCGGCCGCCTCCACTTCCAAGCCGTAGCGCTCGAGCTCGGCCGCGAGCGGTCGCATGTCGCGCGTCGAGAACCATGCGCCGCCGACCTCGACGGTACGCTGCGTGCCGGCGAACGAGCGACGCCAGATGCGACCACCGAGGCGTTCGCGGGCCTCGACCAACGTCACCGACAAGCCCACGTGCGACAGCTCGCGCGCGGCGATCAAGCCGGCGACGCCGCCGCCCACGACCACGACATCCGAGCCGCCGGCGGGCTCGCTCATCGAGCTGTCCGCTTTGCCGCAGCCTCGGGCTGCTGACCCGCCCGACCGTCGCGAC
>JASHQV010000148.1 GCA_030038955.1 Solirubrobacteraceae bacterium | reverse complement strand
TCGCCGCAGGCGTAGCCGACGCGGGGGTCGGCGAACGGCTCCAGCAGCCGCCGCAGCGCGTCCGGCGCCCACACCGCGTTGGCGTCGGAGAACGCCACGAGCTCGCCGTCCGAGCGGCGGACGGCGGCGTTCTGGGCGCGGACCTTGCCGCCGCGCGGAAGCTCCAGCACGAGGTCGGCGCCCGCCTCCCGCGCGCGCTCGGCGGTGGCGTCGGGCGAACCGTCGCAGGCGACGATGATCTGCACGCGCTCGCGCGGCACGTCCTGCGCTCGCAGGTTGGCGACGCGGCGCGCGATCACGGCCTCCTCGGCGTAGGCCGCGACGATCACCGAGACCGTCGGGATCTCGGCCGCGCCCGGCCGGGGCTCACCGGCACCCGGCCGGGCGCGGCGCAGCCGCACCAGCGCCAGCAGCAGCAGCCCGTAGCCGGCCTGGGCGTACACGATCAGGGCGACGCACACCCAGAAGACGATTGCGACGGCGGTCATGCGGCGAGGATTTTCTCGTACAGCCCGAGCGTCAGGCGCGCCGCCGCCTCCCACGAGTACTGGCCCTGGGCCGCGTCCCGGGCCGCGTCCTGGAGGCGGCGGCGCGCATCCGGGTCGTCGACCAGCGCCTGCAGCTCCGCTGCCAGGGCGGCGGCGTCGCCGGGCCGGACGAGCCTGGCTGCACCCGTGGCCGCGACCTCGCCGAAGCCGCCGATGTCGGTCAGCACGATCGCCTTGCCGAACGCCAGTGCAGTCGCCAGCACTCCCGACTGGTCGAACCGCTCGGTGCGCGTGTACGGCAGCACGACCACGTCGGCGCGCGCGAACAGCGCCGGCAGCTCGGCGTCGGGCACGAACCGTGGCAGCCACCGCACCGTGTCGGGCGAGCCGGCGCGCAGCGCGGTGATGTCGATCCTTGGCCTGCCGACGACCCACAGCTCGGCGCCGGCGATCCGACGCCACGCCTCGAGCAGCAGCTCGACGCCCTTGTACGGCCGGATCAGCCCGAAGTACAGGACCACCGGGTCGTCGGGATCGCCCAGCTCCGGCGGCAGCGGCCCGACTGGCAGCCGCGCGAGATGCGTGAACGCGCCGTGGTGGATCACGTGCACGGAGCTTGGGTCGAGCCCGAGGCCGTCGACCAGCGTGCGCCGTCCGTACTCCGAGTGCACGACGACCGCCGACGCCGACGCCAGCAGCCGCCGCTGCGCCCACACCTGCCCGGGCCTGGGCTCGCGCGGCAGCAGATCGTGGGCGGTCAGCACGAGCGGGCGGTCGGGGAGCAGCCTGACATCGAGCACGGGCACGGTCACCCACTCGAAGTGGACGACGTCCGCGCTGCGCGCGGCCCTCCGGTAGCGGAGCATGTCAGGCCCGTGCTCGGCCAGCTTCAGTGACCGGCGCACACGCGAGCCCGGCGCGCCGCGGGCGTGGCGGTAGAACTCGTTCCTCAGCTCGTAGCCGTCGGGCGCCGGCACCGCGCCGTACGCGAAGCGGCTCGTCACCAGCCGCACCGACGCCCCCGCCCGCGACAGCGCCGCCGCCAGCGCATGGTCGTACGGTGGCGTGTAGGCCGCCGGGTCGACCAGGTCGACCCGGATCATCGTCGTGCTCTAGAGCGGTTCGGCAGGCGCAGCCCGACCAGCTCCTCGATCGCCAGCACCACGTCGAGCGCGAGGAACTGCAGGCGCTCCCAACGACTGCGGGGTCGCGCCTGCAGGGCGACGCCGGCCTGCGGCGCCGGCAGCGCCGTCAGCTGACGGCGCAGCGCCCGCCGCACCGCCGGCTCGGGATGGAAGCCCGGATAGCGCCTGGCCAGCCAGGCGCGGCCGGCGGCGTACGCGCGCCACTGGCGGCGCAGCTCGCCGATCGTCTGGCGGTACTCGTGCTCGACGACCGCGTCCGGGCGCAGCTCCAGCCCCCAGCCGAGCTCCTGCAGCCGCCAGCAGAAGTCGGTGTCCTCGCCGGCGCGCACCCCCTCCGTGAAGCCGTGTGCCTGCTCGAACGCGGCGCGGCGCACCAGCAGGTTGGCGGCCGCCGCACGGGGACGAAAGGGATGGCCGGCGTGGGCGCTTTGGGAGAGGAAGTTGCGCGCGGCGCCGTAGCGGGCGGCCAGCGTGAGCCCCCGCCCGACGCCGACGATCTCGCCCGCCAGCGCTCCCACGTGGTCGTCCACCGGCGCCGCGAAGTAGGCGTCGAGCAGGCCGGCGGGCGGGCGTGTGTCGGCGTCGAGGAACAGGATCCACTCGCTCCGCGCCTGCGCGGCGCCGGCGTTGCGCGCGTGGGCGGGCGAGCGCTCGCCACTGACGCGCAGCACGGTCACGTCGTCGGCGTCGGGCGCGACGCCGCAGTTGTCGACCAGGATCAGCTGGTCGGAGACACGCGTGCGCAGCGAGCGCAGCAGCGCCAGCGCCATCAGCGCCTGGGCGATATCGCCCGCGAACGGAACCACGACGGTGACCGGCGGCCGTGACGCGGCGGCGTTCATCTGGCGCCCCCACCGGCCACCCGGTAGCTGCGCATCCGCGCCAGCAGCTCCCGCGTCTGGGCAAGCTCGGCGCGGTGCGCGAAGCCGGTCGCCAGCAGCACCAACGGCAGCGCAACGACGACCGCGGCCCGACTCACCAGGCCACCCGCGCCGGCAGTTGGCAGCAGCAGGTCGCCGGCCACGGTCAACCCGGCCGCGACCACTGCGAGGTGAGTCAGCCGCCGCCACTCAAAGCGGATCGGGAAGACCCGGCGCACGAGCACGTACATGACGGCGAGCATCGCGAGGTAGGCGCCGCACAGCGCCACGCCGGCTCCGGCAATTCCGTAGTGGGGCACGAGCAGCAGGATCAGGATCACGTTGACCGCGAGCCCGGCGATCGCGGCGGGGAAGTTACGGCGGGTCACCTTGGCGCGCCCGGCGATCACCAGAAAGACGACCCACAGACCGTACATCGCCCACCCCAGCGACACCCACGGCACCGCGCGGTAGGCAGTGAAGTACGACGCCCTCGTGGTGAGCAGACGGATCACCCAGCGCGACTCGAGGCTGAGCGCCACGACGACCCAGCCGGTCAGCGCAACGTAGTAGGTAGTCACCAGCGCGTACAGGCGAGCGGCCTCGACGTCGTCCTCGATCGAGTAGGCCAATGGTGGCCAGGCGTACTGAAAAGCCCGCACGGCGAACGCGATCGCGCCGGCGAGCTTGACGGCGAGCGAATACAGCCCCGCGGCGGACAGGCCCCGGGAGTGGACGAGGTACTGGCGGTCGACCACGCTGAGCGCGTACACCGAGGCCTCGGCGGGCACCGTCGGCAAGCCGAAGTCAAGCAGGGTCGACCAGCGCTCAAGCCGGCCGGTCACGCCGTCGCCGGTGAGCCAGAGGCGGTGGCGCATCCGCCACCACAGGGCTACCAGCACGACTGTGGTCGCACCGTAGTTGCCGATCAGCAGGCCCTCCGCTCGCAATCGGAAGGCGACAACCAGCACGACCGAGCCGACGATTGTCAGCGCAACGTTGCTGACCGAGACGATCGCGTAATCGCGCAGGCGCTCGTCGACCCGCAGCAGCGCGTAGGCAAGCTCGAGGTTGGTGAACGCCCACATCCCGAGCACGGCCACGCGGTAGTCGGCGACGTAGGGATGGACGCCTGGCGCCGTGTGCGGCGGGCGGCCGAGCACCAGCGTCGAGAGCGGACCGGCCGGAACGGCCAGCACCACGCCCGCAATCGTGGTGCTGATCAGCAGAAACCATGCCGCGCGACGGGCCAGCGCGTCCTGGCGAGCCCGGTCACGGTCGACGAAGTAGAAGCGCAGGAACGACTCGATGATCCCAAGGCGGACGACGATCGACACGAAGATCACCGCCGTGGCGAGCGTCTCGACGATGCCGTAGGCCGACGGCGGCAGATAGTGCGTGTAGAGCGGCAGCAGCAGCACCGCCAGCACCATCGACACGGCTTGCGCGAGCTGGTAGGCGCCGAGCGCGCTGACCAGGCGTTTCAGGTATCCGGACACGACACGCCGATCATCTGGACAGCAGCTTCCAGAGGCGGTCGAACAGCTCCTCGGCGTCCACGTTGTGGCTCAGGCTAGAGGCGAACTGGGACAGCCCGATCTCGACGACGGTGCCGCGACCGTCGCTGAAGCCCGTGATGTTGGGGGCGCTGGCAGCGACGCCGGCCACCGACACGTCGCGCTCGCTGCTCCCGGCGGGCGGGTCGATCGTCTGTCCGCTGGTGAACCCGGGAAACGCGATCGTGCTCCCGAACAGGTGGAGAGCGTCGCTCAGCACCGTGATCAGCGCGCCGCGGGTGCTCGCCACCGAGCCGTGGTGTGAGCCGAACGGGTCGACCGCGAGCGACACTGGCGGACCGGCGGTCTGAGCGCGGCCTGAGCCGCGCAGCGGCGCTTCCGCCTGCATCGAGCCTGTGCCGATCGACGTCACCGTGCCACCGCCGCGAGCGTACGCCGACAGCAACCCGCCTAGGCTCGACGGCAGCCACGCAAGGCTGCCGTCGAGAACGACACCGGTGTGACCGCGCAGGTGCGGGCCGACGCCCTCGGCGAGGCCGACGTCGGTGGTCAGCTGGTAATACAGGTGGCGCCGGTTCAAGTAGTCGATCAGCGCCAGCTCCGCCGCCAGCCCGCGGGGCAGCCCGTCTGCGAACGGTCGGTGGACGAGGATCTGATCGCCGGCCGACAGCGTCGCCGGTAGCCCGTCGCCGGTGTCGTCCACGGGATTCTCCCCCTGCCAGGTGAGCGCCGGCAGGACCACGAGGATGCGCGTGTAGGCGGCCGCCCCCGACGCGCTCGAGACGATCGGGACCTCGGTCGCATGCGTGCCGCTGCGCAGCGCGACTGCGTAGACGGCCGCGTGACCGGCCGGCAGACGCACTCGCAGCACCCGGCGTCCTCGCGGCTCGCGCCCGTGGGCGAGGATCCGTGCTGCCCCGAGCCGGCGCAGCGTCCACGAGTAGGGCCTGCCGCTGGCGTCGACCAGCACGGTCGCGTCCGAGCCGGACGCGACCGGCGTGAGCGGGGACTCCGCGGCGAGGTAGCGGACGGTCACGCCGGCGTGGGGAGTCGAGCCGGCGGGCGGCGGCATCACGCTCGGGAAGCTGCCCTGGTTGCAGGCCCGGTCGGTCACCGCCAGGCCAATCAGGTAGGTGCCCGCAGGCGCCGGGCGCCCGTGGATCAAGCCGTTCCAGACCGCGCGCCCGGTTCTGCCCTTTGCCCCGAAGCTGAACACGAGCCGCGGCTTTCCGGGGAGGTCCGTGCGGTAGAGCTCGACTCTGGTGCTCTTGTATGGGGCCGCCTTGAAGTGGATCGTGACCGGCTGGCCGCCCGCGATCAGCGCGGGGCCGCTGGCGGCCACGGCGCCCGAGCGGGCGACATCGGTGACCACCGGGTGTGGCGGCGTCGTGATCACCTGGATCGGGTTGCCGCTCAGCGTGATCGGGCGATCCTGGCTCTGCAGCGCGATCTTGAAGTAGTAGGTCCCATCCGGGACCACGGGCCCGTGGCCGTTGCCCGAGCGTCCATCCCAGGCGAACGTCGCGCGGCGGCCGATGCGCATGTAGCGCCCAGTTGAGACGGTGGCGACGATCGAACCGGCCTGGTTGACAACGTACACGGCGACGTGGTCCGAGCGCGACTGCAGGAAGAAGCTCACCTTGGTGCGCTTGAAGCTGACCAGCTTGCCGGCGAGATCACGGCACACGCGTCCAGCGATCGGGTTGATCGCCGGCGGGTCGGGACGTGGCGAGCCGTTGATCAGGGGATTGCTCACCTTCAGGTGCTGGCTGACGAAGAACGCCGCGACGGTGGCCAGCACCAGTGCGGCGAACGCGGTCGCGGGGAGCCTCGTCACAGTGCCACGACGGTCGTGTTGGGAACTTCGTACTCGTGGAAGGCGTCGAGCCCGCGGGGGTCACGGCTGCACAGCACGGTGCGGATCGAGCCGCGGTGGCAGACGATCAGCGCGGGCAGCTCGGCGACCGCATGAATGTCCGACAGCGCGGCCGCGACCCGGTCGGCGTGCTCCTGCAGCGACTCTCCGCCGGGAAAGCGAAAGTCCGGTCCGGCCCGGAGCCAGGCGGCGTAGCCGGCGGGGTCGTCCCGCTCGATGTCGATGAACAGTCGCCCCTCCCAGTCGCCGCGGTTGCCTTCGCGCAGCCGCGCGTCCGCTCGCGGCGTCAGCCCGATCCGGCGGCCGACGATCTCCGCCGTCTCGGTGGCCCGCTGCAGGTCAGAGGTCCACAACGACGCGATCTCGATCGTCGCCACACGATCGGCGAGCTCGTGGGCCTGCGCGCGTCCACGTTCGTTCAGCGGGGTGTCGGAGAACCCCTGGGCACGGATCGGCTCGAGGTTGTCGTTCGTCTGCCCGTGGCGGGCGAGCAGCAGGCCGCTGTAGCCGTCAGCCATTCCCTGTGAGCTCACGCCAGCCTTCAGTGGGCACGTCGGCGCTTAGGGCCCGTAGAAGAATTAGGGCGCGACCCGATCGCTTACTCGCCGGGCACGCGCTCCTCCTGGATGCCCGAGCCGACCCCGCCAAGCGCGGTGTCCGAGCGCAACCCCAGTCGCATCGTCTCCAGCGACAGGGCCTGATCGGGCGCCAGGTTCCCGAGGTTGACGTTGGTGCCGAGCCGGCGGATGAACCACACCTGCTGGTCCTTGCGCGGCGCTTCGAACAGGATCCTGTCGGGGTCGACGGCGTGGATGATCTCGTCGATCAGTCCCATCCGGACCTCGCCGTCGTGGCGGTAGATCCCCGAGGTTCCGCTCTCGCGCGCCTCGGCGATCACCTTCCAGGCGCCGGCCTCGAGCTCGGCCTGCATCAGCTCGACCCAGCGATACGGGGCCATGATCTTGGTGTCGTCCTTGGAGCCGACCTCCGACAGCACGATGAAGTCGCGGGACAGGCGCTCGATCAGCGCGAGCTTCTCGTCATGGGCGAGGTTGATCGTGCCGTCCGACATCTCCACGTGCTCGAGGCCGAGCCGGCTCGTCCACTGCAGCAGCGCATCCAACCGGTCCTGGTAGATCGCCAGCTCGGTCAGCGTGCCACCGAGCACGACGGGGATCCCGTGGCTCTGGTAGCGGGCGATCTTGTGCTCCAGGTTGCCGCTGACGAGGGCGGTGCCCCAGCCGAGCTTGACGATGTCGACGTGGTCGCCGGCGACTTCGGCGAGCGAGTCGACGTCGGCGACCGACAGGCCGCGGTCGAGCACGTGCGTGAGCCCGGTCGAGCGGGGCTTGGGATTGTGAAGCGGGAGGTCGAGAAGATCGTTCATGAGGGTCCAATCGAGCAGGGTTTCGAGAGCAGCGTAACGCGGCGCGACACGCGGTCGGCAGTGCCGAGATGCTGAAGAGTCAACCATCTCTGTGAAGTCCAGGCGACGCCAGCGGCGTCAGCCGGTGGAGGACGTGGCCAGGCCCGACAGATCGGTCCCGATCGTGACGATCACGTCGGCCGGGCATGAGCTCGTGGAGGTGGTCGTGGCGCCCGGGCAGGCAACGCCGATCGCCTGCTGGCCTACCGGTTGCACGGCGCGGGATCCGAGGTTGAGGACGGCCGCCACCGCTAGCGCGTCCGGCCTGTGAGAAGGCATGTAGGCGACGACCGTGGTCGTGTACGTCTGGTTCGCGGCGGTGGCGATCGCGCCCTGCCTGTAGCCGTCGGTGGCGAGCCGGCTGGACACGTCGTGGGCGAGGTTCGTGACGGTCGTGCCGTTGAGCACCGCCACGGTCACCGCAGATGGCTCGATCGGCGCCAGCTTCGTATGCCGCTTCGCGCGCGCGGAGATCTTGGGCTTGTGCACGACCGTGGTCGAGCTGCCGGCGCGGGTGATCAGCAGCAGCG
>JASHQV010000147.1 GCA_030038955.1 Solirubrobacteraceae bacterium | reverse complement strand
GCCATCGAGCGGATGAACACCTCGCCGTCAGCCGGGTCGTGCTCGATCCGGGCGCGGTCGCCGAGCAGCGCTCCGCCCGACCTCCGCGAGCTCGGATCGACGGCCAGCACGGCGACGCTGCGCCCGCGCGCCCGCCAGCCCGCGAGCATCCGCGACAGCAGCGTCGACTTGCCGACGCCGGGCGGCCCGGTGACGCCGACGACGTGGCCCGGCGCCTCCTCGCCGAGCTTCGCGGGGGACACCGCTGCCAGCAGCGACGCCGCCTCCGCACGCGCCTCAGGAGTCTGCGTCTCGACCAGGTTCAGCACCGCCGGCGCGACCGTCAGATCGCGCTCGTGCAGGCGATCCGCGAGGGTCTCGGGGTCGCTCAAGCTGTCGCTCGAGCGGTGGCGGGAGCGTCGAGGCCGTGGCGGGTGGCAACGAGCACGACGATGTCCCGGATCATCTGGTTGAGGTCCCAGTCCTTGGGCGTGTACACCGCTGCCACCCCGGATTCCAGCAGCCGCTCGGCATCGGCTGGCGGGATGATCCCGCCGACCACGACCGGAACGTCGCCGGCGCCCGCCTCCCTGAGCGCGTCGAGCACCGCCGGGATCAGCTCGGCGTGGGAGCCCGACAGGATCGACAGGCCGACGACGTGGACGCCCTCCTGGGCGGCCGACGTGGCGATCTGCGCGGGCGTCAGGCGGATGCCCTCATAGACCACGTCGATGCCGGCGTCGCGGGCGCGCACGGCGATCTGCTCGGCGCCGTTGGAGTGACCGTCGAGGCCGGGCTTGCCGACCAGCAGCTTGAGACGGCGCCCGAGCGCCTCCGAGATCCGCTCCACCTCGCCGCGCAGCGCCGCCAGCTCCTCGCCGGACACGGCGGCGGTCACCTCGCCGACACCGGTCGGCGCGCGGTACTCGCCGAACGCGTCTCGCAGCGTCTGCGCCCACTCGCCGGTGGTGACGCCGGCGTGGGCGGCCGCGATCGAGGCGGGCATGATGTTCTCCCTGTCGTCCCGCGCCACGCGGGCCAGCTCGTCGAGCGCCTGGCGCGCCTCGCGCTGATCGCGCTCGGCGCGCCACCGCTTGACCGCTTGGCGCCGCTCCTGCTCGACCGCCGGATCGACGGCGAGGATGCCACCATCCTCGCTGGCCGTCAGCGGCGAGGGCTCCGACTCCTGGAAGCGGTTCATCCCGACGACGGTCTGCTCGCCTGACTCGATCCGCCGCCAGCGCTCGCGGTGGGACTCGACCAGCGCCGCCTTCATGTAGTCGACCGCTGCGACGGCGCCGCCAAGCTCGGCGACGTGCGCGATCTCCTCGCGAGCGCCCGCCACCAGCTCGGCGACGAGTCCGTCCATCACCTTCGAGCCCTCGAAGATGTCTCCGTACTCGAGCAGGTCGGTCTCGTAGGCGAGGATCTGCTGCAGCCGCAGCGACCACTGCTGATCCCAGGGGCGGGGGAGGCCGAGCGCCTCGTTCCAGGCGGGCAGCTGGAGCGCGCGGGCGCGGGCGTCGCGGCCGAGCGTCACCGCCAGCGCCTCGAGCGCGATCCGGTAGGCGTTGTTCTCGGGCTGCGCCTCGGTCAGCCCCAGCGAGTTCACCTGCACGCCGTAGCGGAAGCGGCGCTTGTGCGGGTCGCCCACGCCGTAGCGATCGCGGCCGAGCTCGTCCCACAGCTGCGCCATCGCGCGCAGCTTCGCATGCTCCTCGATGAACCGCACGCCGGCGTTGACGAAGAAGCTGATCCGCCCGAACACCTCGCCGATCAGCTGCTCGGCGCGGTCGCCGAGCCGTCCGCGCACGGCGTCGAGCACGGCGATCGCATTGCACATGCTGTAGGCGATCTCCTGCACAGGCGTGGCGCCGGCCTCCTGCAGGTGGTAGGAGCAGATGTTGATCGGGTTCCAGCGCGGCACGTGGGCGACCGTGTAGACGATCGTGTCGGCGATCAGCCGCATGCTCGGTCCCGGCGGGAACGCGTAGGTGCCGCGGCTCAGGTACTCCTTGAGGATGTCGTTCTGAGTCGTGCCCTGGAGCTGCTCGGCGGAGATCGGCGGGTCCTGGTCCTCGGCGGCGACGATGTACAGCGCCAGCAGCCACGCGGCGGTCGCGTTGATCGTCATCGACGTGTTCATCTCGGCGAGCGGGATGCCGTCCAGCAGCTCGCGCATGTCGCCCCGGTGGGCGATCGACACGCCGACCTTGCCGACCTCGCCGCGGGCCAGCTCGTGGTCGGGGTCGTAGCCGGTCTGGGTCGGCAGGTCGAAGGCGATCGACAGGCCGGTCTGGCCCTTCGCGAGGTTGCGGCGGTACAGCTCGTTGGAGCGCCGGGCGTCCGAGTGGCCGGCGTAGGTACGCATCACCCATGGGCGGTCGCGCTGTCGGAGGCGGGGGCCCGGCATGGGAATAGGCTACCGAGGCGGGATCAGCGTGCTCGACCTGTGGATGCAAGTGACGCTATAGGGTCCTTTTCATCCACAGCTCGTGGCATCCGGTGAGCGGGAGCGCCCAGCTGGAGGAGTTCGCTGCGAGTCTACGAAGTAGCCTGCATGACGATGACCGACGAACTTCCCACCGCCCGCGGCAACGCCCCGTTCAAGCAGGCGATCGTCGGCGGCTACGACCGTGACGAAGTCGACGAATACGTGGCGCGGCTGGAGCAACGGATCGACGAGCTCGAGCAGCAACGCTCGCCCGACGGCGCCGTCCAGCAGGCGCTCGAGCAGGTGGGCGGCGAGGTCGCGGGCATCCTCCAGCAGGCCCACGAGACGGCCGCGCAGCTGACCGAGGGCGCACGTCAGCAGTCCGAGGCCGCCGGGCGCGAGACCGAGGAGCGCCTCGCCGCCTCGCGCCGGCAGGCGGAGGAGCGGCTGGAGGCGGCCCAACGCGAGGCCGACGAGCGGATCGGGGCGGCCCACCGGGACGCCGCCGAGATCACCGAGAACGCCCGCCGACGCCTGCAGGACCTGGATGTTGACGCCGACCGCATCTGGGCCGAGCGCGAACGGATCCTCGGCGACGTGCGCTACCTCGCCGAGCAGCTGCTGAAGGTGATCGACGAGGCAGCCGAGCGGTTCCCGCCGGACGAGCTCGACGCGGAGGCCGATCGGACCGGCGATGTCGAGGGCGCCACGCAGGCGTTCGAGGTCGAGGCACAGCCGGACTTCGGGGTCGAGGCGCAGGCGGACTTCGGGGTCGAGGCGCGACCGGATCTGGAGGCCGAGGCACAACCTGGCCTGGAGTCGCAGGAGCAAGCTGACCCGGAGACGGAGGAGCGACAGGACCCGGGGCTTGCGGGCGATTGACTGCCTGCACCTCGGCCGTGAGCGCGTCATCTGCTGCTGGCAGGTCGGCGAGGTGCTCGTCGACCCCGGCCCCAGCTCCTGTCTCGACGCGCTGCTCGCGGCGCTCGGCGACTGGCGTCCGCGGGCGCTGCTGCTGACCCACATCCATCTCGACCACGCCGGCGCGAGCGGCACGCTCGCGGCGCGCTGGCCCGAGCTCGAGGTCTACGTGCACGAGCGCGGCGCGCGACACATGGTCGCGCCAGAGCGTCTGCTGCGCAGCGCCGAGCGCCTGTACGGCGAGCACATGGACGTGCTGTGGGGCAAGTTCGAGGCCGTTCCCGAGGAGCGCCTACACGTGCTTGGCGGCGGCGAGCGCCTGCGCATCGGCGACGATCAGTTCGAGGTCGCCTACACGCCGGGACACGCGTCCCACCACGTCTCCTACCTGCACGGCGACGGCGCCGTGTTCACGGGCGACACCGCAGGCGTCCGGATCACCCCCGACGGGCCGGTGATCCCGCCGACGCCGCCGCCCGACATCGACCCCCCCGCGTGGCACGATTCGCTGCGACGGATTGGGGCCTGGCAGCCGCAGCGGCTGGCGTACACACACTGGGGCGCCAGCGATCGGCCGCTCGAGCAGCTGGACGAGCTCGGCGAGCGACTCGACCGCTGGGGAGCGATGGCCCGCGAGCGCGACGCCGGCGGCTTCGAGCAGGGCGTCCGTGAGGAGCTCGCCGCCGTCAGCTCGCCCGACGTGTTCGCCGCCTACGAGCAGGCGGTCCCGTTCGGGCAGGCCTATGCCGGGCTGCGACGGTACTGGGACAAGCGTGCCGCGGACTGAGCTGGGTCCCGACGGCCGGTATGCTTGACGCGTAATGCCATCAGCGGTCGAGCTGCCCCGCCTCGCTGGTCCGGGGAGCGGTGTTGGCGGGCTGTGGAACGTGGTCGTGCTCAACGACGACCACAACACCTTCGATCACGTCGCCGAGACGCTGTCGCGGTACATCCCCGGGACCAGCCTGGCCGAGGGCTACCGGCTGGCCGACCGGATCCACCGGATGGGCTGCGCGATCGTGTGGAGCGGCGCCCGCGAGGACGCCGAGTCCTACTGGGAGAGCCTCGACGG
>JASHQV010000146.1 GCA_030038955.1 Solirubrobacteraceae bacterium | reverse complement strand
CCGCCAGCGGATGAGTTGCACCCCCAGCGGGTTGCACCCCCGGCGGGTGTCAAGGGGGGGTGATGCACTTGATGCGCCGTATATGCGCATCAAGTGCATCACCCCCCTTCGCCCTCACGTACCCCATAGACTCAGGGAGCGTGTTCAGCCGCCAGCGCAGCGAGCCCGGGAGCCACGTCCCAGGCGCGATCGAGCAGGACCGCCGCCGGTCGACGACCGAGGTGCTGGGGATCGGCACGCTCGCGTGTCCGGACTGCGACGCTCCGGTCGGCATCGGACCCGAGCCGCTGTCCCCGCTCGCCGAGCTGAGCTGCCCGTTCTGCGCCCGCCGGGCGCCGCTGCGCGAGTTCCTCTCGCTGGCGCCGCCGACGCGCCCGACGCGGGTGCTGGTGCGGGTCACCGCGCCGGGCGCTGTACAAGTGGGTCGCGCCGGCTGAAGCTTGGCTGCCAGCCGATCGCCGGGGCGATCTGGCGGACGATCGTCTCGAGCATCGCTGCGCAGTACTCGACGCCGAGCTGGTTGGGCACGGTCAGCAGCAGCGTGTCAGCAGCCGCCACCGCCGGATCTGCCGCCAGCTCCGCGGCGATCTCGTCCGGCTCACCCGTGTAGCTGCGTCCGAACCGCGCCACCACCCCCTCCAGATAGCCGAGCTGATCGCTGCTCTGCGGATGCCGGGCGCCGAAGTACGCGCGGTCCTGGTCGGTGACGATCGGGAGCACGCTGCGGCTGACCGACACGCGCGGCGCGCGCTCCCATCCGGCCGCCGCCCACGCCTCTGCGAACAGCTGGATCTGCTCCGCCTGGAGCTCGCCGAACGGCACACCGGTGTCCTCGCTGAGCAGCGTCGAGCTCATCAGGTTCATCCCCTGCTGTGCGGCCCACTGGGCCGTCCGCCGGGTCCCCGATCCCCACCAGATCCGCTCGTCCAGGCCCGGCGACTGCGGCTGGATCGCGAGCCCCACCTGGGCGCCGGTGATCGCGGGATCGGAGCTCGCCACCGCTGCCCCGGCGATCGCTCGGCGGAACACCTCGGTCTTCTGGCGAGCGAGCTCGGCATCGGTCTGGCCCTCGCGGGGCAGGTAGCCAAACGACTCGGAGCCACGCTCGGCGGGCTCCGGCGAGCCGCGGCTGATTCCCAGCTGCAGCCGGCCGCCGCTGATCAGGTCCGCCGCGGCCGCCTCCTCGGCCATGTACAGCGGGTTCTCGTAGCGCATGTCGATCACCGCGGTGCCGATCTCGATGCGCCGCGTGCGGGCCGCGATCGCCGCCAGCAACGGGAACGGCGATGCCAGCTGGCGGGCGAAGTGATGCACCCGCACGAAGGCGCCGTCGAGCCCCAGCTGCTCGGCCGCCTCGGCCAGCTCGATCGTCTGCAGGTGCGCGTCGGCCGCCGTTCGCGTCGCCGACCCCGGCGCATCCTGCCAGTGCCCGAAGCTGAGGAAGCCGATCCGCTTCATCTCAGCCGATCCTACGAGCAGGATCGGCTGCTGTGAGCTGCAGCGAGTAGATTCTGGACCCTGATGCTGGGGCCGTCAGATTCGGAGGCACGGGAGTTTGCGGCCGCATTCCGCTCGTTCTTGGACTGGCTGCATTCCGATGCGGCGAGCGAGCGTGAGCGCAACGAGGTGGCCGCCCTTGTCCAAGACTTTCTCGGTGAGGACGCAACTCACCATTCGGTGGTGACGCGCGCGCTGCCGGTGTTCGAGCACGTCAACCTCCAGACAGCGCTGGACGCGTGGTCCACTGAGGAGGGGCGTTCGGTTGAGGTGCGTGGCTTCTCGATCCCGCCCCACCACGGCTCGGTGTCGTTGCAGCAGCTCGTCACGGGCAACGCGATGCCGCCGCTGCGCCTGTCAGCGCCACCGCTGGTCGATCTGCCCAATGGACCAGGCTCGACGCTCGCGTGCCTGCAACGCGGGCTGCTGCTCGTGGCAGACACGGCCGGCCGTTACGTGGTGATGGTGAGCGGGCCCGAGGACGATCCCGGTCTCGACGTGGAGATCGCAGGGCTGCCGGTCGCGGAGGCGCAGGCCGTGCACGCGCAACTGGACGCGTTGCGCCACGAGCTCAACGTCTACCGCGGCCATCTGCTGGAGGTCACGCTGTCGCCACAGGGAGGCGTCGTCCTCAGCTTTGGCGAGGTACCGACCACCACCCACGAAGAGGTGATCCTCCCGTCAGAGGTGCTCGCCCGGGTCGAGCGCCATGCGCTCGGCGCCGCCGCCCACCGCGATGCGCTGCTCGCGGCCGGGCAGCACCTCAAGCGCGGCCTGCTGCTGTTCGGCCCGCCCGGCACCGGCAAGACGCACACGACTCGCTACCTGCTCGGTCAGATGACCGATTACACCCGATTCGTGTTGACCGGCAGGGCCCTGCACGCGATCGGCTCAGTGACGGAGCTCGCCCGTCAGCTGCAGCCATCCGTGCTGGTGCTGGAAGACGTCGATCTCGTCGCCGAGCACCGCAGCTTCGGCCCTGGCTCGAGCCCCGTGCTGTTCGAGCTGCTCGACGCGATGGACGGCGCCGCGCCTGACGCCGACCTGCTGTTCCTGCTGACTACGAACCGAGCGGATCTGCTCGAGCCGGCACTCGCCGCGAGGCCCGGTCGCGTCGACGTAGCAGTCGAGATCGACCTACCCGGTCCCGACGCCCGCAGGCAGCTCCTGGCGCTGTACTCGCGGTCGCTTCAGCTCCAGCTGTCGAACGCCGAGACGGCCGTGGTGGTTGAGCGGACGGAGGGCGTGACCGCCTCGTTCCTCAAGGAGCTGCTGCGTCGCGCCGTGCTTGAAGCGCTGATCGAGCGGGGGGCGATCGACGGCGGTAGCGGCGACGGTCGCGCCGCGAGCAACCTTGCGATCACCGGCGAGCATGTGACCCGCGCGCTCGACGACCTGCTCGACACGGGCCAGCGGGTCACGCGCAGCCTGCTTGGCGTCGGCAACGATCCAGGCAGCCTCCCGCCCGGCGGCGGCGCCGGGCCGCTGCCGCCCCAGCCCGGACCATGGCGCGGAGTGCGCGGCACGATCGCCTACCGCCCTGGGCGAGCGCGTTGATGGCTAGGCGACGTCTCGGAGCTTCTGCGCCTCGGCCAGCGACTGCAGCTTCTTCAGCGACTGGTTCTCGATCTGGCGGATTCGCTCGCGCGTGACGTTGAACGTCCGTCCGACCTCGTCGAGCGTGCGCGGGTGCTCGCCGCCGAGGCCGTAGCGAAGCTCGAGCACGCGCCGCTCGCGGTAGGAGAGGTTCTC
>JASHQV010000018.1 GCA_030038955.1 Solirubrobacteraceae bacterium | reverse complement strand
GCGGAGCTGGTCGGTGCCTGAGACGGCCACGCAACCGCTGCCCGAGCCGGTCGTCGCGATGCCGCCGAAAGCGATCCGCCACGCAACGATCCTGTCGGTCGCCTCGGAGCTTCCCAGCGAGCGACTGACGAGCGCCGAGCTGGCTCAGCACTTCGGGGTCGACGAGCAGTGGATCGTCTCCCGCACCGGGATCCGCGAGCGCCGCCGCGCCGCGCCCCACGAGCGGCTCACCGACTTCGCCGCACGTGCCGGCGCGGCGGCGCTCGAGCGGGCCCGGGTGGACGCCAGCGAGCTCGACCTCGTGATCGTCGCGACGATGACCCAGGACGAGCTGACGCCGAACGCCGCCCCGCTGGTCGCCGACGCGCTCGGCGCGACCCGTGCGGGCGGGTTCGACGTCGGCGCGGCCTGCACCGCCTTCCTCACCGGGCTGTCGGTCGGCGCCGCACAGATCGAGAGCGGGCGGGCCCGGCACGTGCTGCTGGTCGGCGCCGACTTCATCACCAGGATCACCGACTACGACGACCGCAAGTCGGCGCCGCTGTTCGCCGACGGCGCCGGCGCCGTCGTGCTCGGCGAGAGCGCCGACGGCGAGGCGGCGGTCGGCCCGATCGTGCTCGGCGCCGACGGCAGCGAGGGCGACCGGATCATCGCCTACCACGATGAGCGCAAGCTGCACATGGACGGGCCCGAGGTGTTCAGGCACGCGGTCAGCCGCATGAGCCAGGTCACGCTCGAGGCGGTCGCGCGTGCCGGCCTCGAGCTGTCCGACATCGACCTGTTCGTCTACCACCAGGCGAACGCCCGGATCACGCGGGCGCTGCGCGACCGCATCGGCCTGCCGCCCGAGCGCGTCGTCGACTGCATCGAGACGCTCGGGAACTGCTCGGCGGCGACGCTGCCGCTGGCGCTCCAGGCGGCTGAGCGCGATCGCCGCCTGCAGCCCGGCAGCCGCGTGCTGCTGAGCGCCTTCGGGGCCGGCCTCACCTGGGGCGGCGGCGTGATCGTGTGGGGTGGCGCACGTGCCTGATCGCAGCCCGGCGGGCTGCGCGCTGGTCACCGGTGGCTCGCGCGGGATCGGCGCTGCGATCGCCCGTGGGCTCGCTGACGACGGCTGGCCGGTCGGCGTCAACTATCGCTCCCGCCGCGAGCAGGCCGAGGCGGTGGTGGCGGAGATCAAGTCGGCGGGCGGCAGCGCCGTGGCGGTCGCCGCCGACGTCGTCGACCCCGCTGCACCCGACGCGGTCTTCGAGGCGCTAGAGCAGCACTTCGGCGAGCCCGTGCTGGCGCTCGTCAACAATGCCGGCATCGCCCGTGACGACCTCACCCCGACGCTCGACGACGAGCGGTGGCAGGCGGTGATCGACACCGACCTGACCGCCGCCTTCCGCTTCACCCGCAGGGCGCTGCGAGCGATGCTACGCGCGCGCAGCGGACGGATCGTCAACATCGCCTCGGTCGTCGGCCTGCGGGCGAACCCCGGGCAGGCCAACTATGCCGCCGCCAAGGCCGGCCTGATCGCGCTGACCCGGACCACCGCGGTCGAGGTCGCGCGCCGCGGAGTCACCGTCAACGCGGTTGCGCCGGGGTGGATCGAGACCGAGATGACGGACGGCGTCGCCGACGACCTGCTCGCCGCCGTACCCGCCAGGCGCGCCGGGACTCCGCAGGAGGTCGCCGCCTGCGTACGCTTTCTGGTCTCACCAGCAGCCAGCTATGTCACCGGTGCCGTGATCAGCGTCGACGGCGGCCTCGCGGCGTAGAGGTCGTGACGAGCCCGGCACGCACGAGCAATCGCAAACAGACAAGGAGCAGCAGATGGCCACAGCAACCAAGGAGCAGATCCAGGACCGCGTCACCGAGGCGCTCGCGAGCTTCGGCCCCGACGCCAGCCTGATCACCCCCGACGCAACCTTCGAGGAGCTCGACATCGACTCGCTCGACCTCGTGGAGCTCGCCCAGATCGTCGAGGACGAGTACGGCGTGGTCCTCAAGGGCGAGGACATGAAGGAGTTGAAGACGGTCGGCGACGCGATCGAGCTGATCAGCGCCCGCGCGGCCTGATCGTCGCCCGATCAGCAGCCTCGGTCGTCCGCTGACGCCATGAAGCGCCGCGTCGCGATCACCGGCATCGGTGCGGTCACGCCGCTCGGCGTGGGCGCGCGGCCGCTGCACGAGCAGTGGGCCCGTGGCGTCTGCGGCATCGAGGACGGTGCCGGCCGGGCGAGCGACTTCGAGCCCGGCGAGCACCTGTCGGTCAAGGAGGTGCGCCGGCTCGATCGGTTCGCGCAGATGGCAGTGGTCGCGTCCGACGAAGCGGTCGCCCAGGCCGGCTGGGGCGAGCAGGGCCCTTACGATCCGCTGCGCGTCGGCTGCATCGTCGCGACCGGGATCGGCGGGATCGCCACGGTCGAGTCCAACCACGACGCGATGCGCGAGCGTGGTGCGGCCCGCGTGTCGCCGCTGGGCATTCCGATGTACATGCCGAATGCCGCCGTCGCCGCGGTGTCGATGCGCCACACGCTCCGCGGCCAGTCCTACGGGATCGTCTCGGCCTGTTCGAGCGGCGCCCACGCGCTCGGCTCGGCGATGCGGATGATCCAGTACGGCGACGCCGACGCGGCCGTCGCCGGCGGCGCCGAGGCGACCCTGACCGAGTTCGGGTTCGCCTGCTTCAACGCCATGCAGGCGCTGTCCGATTCGGGCATCTCGCGCCCCTTCGACCTGCGCCGCGACGGCTTCGTGATGGGCGAGGGCGCGGGCCTGCTGGTGCTCGAGGAGCTGGAGGCGGCGCGGCGCCGCGGCGCCACGATCCTCGGTGAGCTGGTCGGCTACGGCGCCACCGCCGACGCCCACCACCTGACCGCGCCCGAGCCAAGCGGTGCCGCTGCCGCGCAGGCGATCACGCTGGCGCTGGCGGACGCCGGCCTCGGTCCGGACGAGATCAGCTACGTGAACGCCCACGGCACCTCGACGCCGCTGAACGACGCCGCCGAGACGCTGGCGCTGAAGCGCGCGCTCGGCGAGCAGCGCGCCAAGCAGATCCCGATCTCGTCGACGAAGTCCGCGATCGGGCACCTGCTCGGGGCTGCCGGGGCGGTCGAGGCGGTCGCCACCGTGCAGGTGCTGAGCACCGGCGTGATCCCGCCGACGCTGGGGTACGAGGTGCCGGACCCCGAGCTCGACCTCGACTACGTCCCCGGCGAGGCCCGG
>JASHQV010000145.1 GCA_030038955.1 Solirubrobacteraceae bacterium | reverse complement strand
TTGTCGGTGTGGTCCCGCATCACCTCGAACTCGAACTCGCGCCAGCCCAGCACCGACTCCTCGAGCAGCACCTGGCCGATCGGCGACAGGTCGAGCCCGCGCCCGACGACCGCATCGAGCTCGCCCTCGTGGCGCAGCACGCCGCCGCCGGTCCCCCCCAGCGTGAACGCGGGACGCACGATCAGCGGCAGCCCGATGTCGGCGACAGCGGCGCGCGCGTCGGCCAGCGAGTGGGCGATCGCCGAGCGCGGCACCCGCAGCCCTGCGGCGGTCATCGTCTCCCGGAAGCGCTCGCGATCCTCGGCGCGGTCGATCGCGTCGTAGTCGGCCCCGATCAGCTCGACGCCGTAGCGCTCGAGCGTGCCGTTCTCGTACAGGACCTTGGCGAGGTTCAGCGCGGTCTGCCCGCCCAGCGTCGGCAGCAGCGCATCGGGCCGCTCGCGCGCGATCACCTGCTCGACCGGGCCCGCCGTCAGCGGCTCGACGTACGTGGTCGTGGCGACCTCGGGGTCGGTCATGATCGTCGCCGGGTTCGAGTTGACCAGCACGACCTCGTAGCCGTCCTGCATCAGCACCCGGCACGCCTGCGTCCCCGAGTAGTCGAACTCGGCCGCCTGGCTGATCACGATCGGGCCGGAGCCGATCAGCAGGATCTTCGAGAGGTCGTCGCGCCGCGGCACTTACGCAACCGCCCGGTCGCGGGTGGATGGGTCGGACCGGATGCCCTCCAGGAACCGATCGAACAGGTACAGGCTGTCGTGTGGGCCGGGGCCCGCCTCGGGGTGGTACTGGACGGTCGCGCCGGGCACGTCGAGCAGCGTCAGCCCCTCGACCGTGCGGTCGTAGAGGTTGATGTGGCTGAGCTGCGCGGCGCCGAAGTCGGTCTCCCAGCGAACCGGCTCGTCGGCGTCGATCGTCCGCGCGCCGCCCGGCCCGAGCACCGCGAAGCCGTGGTTCTGCGAGGTGATCTCGGTACGCCCCGTGGCGAGGTCCTTGACCGGGTGGTTGGCGCCGTGATGCCCGAACGGCAGCTTGTAGGTGTCGAGCCCAACAGCCCGGCACAGCAGCTGGTGTCCGAGGCAGATGCCGTACACGGGCTTGCGGGCGATCAGCGACCGCACGGTGTCGACGACGTAGCCGAGCGCGGCGGGGTCGCCGGGGCCGTTGGCGAGGAAGACCGCGTCCGGGTCGTCGGCCAGCAGCTCGTCGGCGCCGGCGGTGCAGGGGTGCAGCGTCACCTCCGCCCCGCGGGCGGCGAGGTTCGCGAGGATCGAGCGCTTGACGCCGGTGTCGATCATCGCGATGCGTATGCCTCCGCCGCTGCTGGCTGGTGGCACAGCAGCGGCGGGAGTGACCGCCTGGGCGAGGTCGCGACCCGCCATCGGCGGCTCGGAGTCGATCAGCTCGCGCGCCTCCGCCGCGCCGATCCGCGCTGGGAACACGCCGCCCTTCATCGCCCCCGCGTCGCGGATGTGGCGGACTAGCGCGCGCGTGTCGAGCTCGGTGATCGCGGGGATCCCGGCATCGGCGAGCCAGTCCAGCCAGCCGCTGGTCGCGCCGGCGGCATCGTCGCGGTTGACCGCCGCCCGCATGATCGCCGCGCCGGCGTGGACGCGGTCGGATTCCATCGCCTCCGGCGACGCGCCGTAGTTGCCGATCTGCGGGTACGTGAAGGTGATCAGCTGGCCCGCGTAGCTGGGGTCGGTCATCGCCTCCTGGTATCCCGACATCGAGGTCGTGAACACGATCTCGCCGACGGCAAGATCGTCGGCGGCGCAGGCGAGGCCGTCGAAGCGCGTGCCGTCCTCGAGCAGGACGTAGGCTTCGCGAAGGCTCATGCGGCCCCGAGCAGCTCCCTGGCGAGCGCGGCCGACTGGAACGCCAGCCGTCCGGCGGCGACCGTCAGCTCGACCCGGCCATGCAGCGTGCGCCCGTGAAAGCAGCAGTTGCTCGAGCGGCTCGCGTAGCCGGCGGCGCCGACCTCGAACTGCGCGTCGAGGTCGACGAGCGTCAGGTTGGCCGGCTCGTCGGGCGCGATCCGCGGGATCGGCAGCCCGTACAGGGCGCCGCCGGCGGTCATCCGCTCGACGATCAGCTCGAGCTCCAGCTCCCCGCTCAGCGCAAGCTCGGTGAACAGCGCCGGAAACGCGGTCTCGAGTCCGATCGTGCCCATCGGCGCCTGCTCGAACGGCACCTCCTTCTGCTCGCGCGCGTGTGGGGCATGGTCGCTGGCGATGCACTCGATGACGCCGCTGCGGACCGCTTCGATCAGCGCGCGGCGGTCCGCTTCGGCGCGCAGCGGCGGGTTCATCTTGAAGCGACTGTCGAGCGTCCGGACGACATCGTCGGTCAGCGCCAGGTGGTGTGGCGTCGCCTCGCCGCTGACGCGGGCGCCGTGTGCGCGCGCCGCCGCCAGCGCCTCGACCGACTCGCTGCAGCTGAGGTGCTGGAAGTGCACCCGGGCATTCTCGTTGCGCGCCAGCGCCGCGTCACGCGCGACCATCGTCGACTCCGAGATCGACGGGATCCCCGCCATCCCGAGCCGCGCGGACACCGCGCCCTCGTGCATCACGCCGCTGCCCGACAGCTCCGGATCCTCCTCGTGCAGG
This sequence comes from Solirubrobacteraceae bacterium, assembly GCA_030038955.1. GTDB lineage: Bacteria > Actinomycetota > Thermoleophilia > Solirubrobacterales > Solirubrobacteraceae > Palsa-465. The sequence goes on along the minus strand of JASHQV010000145.1, from coordinate 7,233 downwards.
GCGATCACGCCACCGGACAGGCGCTGATATTGCAGCGCCCGGCGAAGGATCCCGGCTGACGCGACGGGCTTGCCGTCGTCACTGAAGCCGAGCGCGCCGGCGTCGCGCAGCGCCGCCATCTCGGTCAGCTGCTGGCCACGCAGACCGCGCGTGATTGCGGCGAGGAAGCCGGTCGGCACGCGCGCCTGCCGGCGGGCGGCGGCGACCAGCGCGCCCAAGACCGGCGTCTCGTCGACCACCGGATCGGTGTTCGGCATCGCGATCAGCGCGCAGAAGCCGCCGGCGGCGGCCGCGGATGTGCCCGTGTCGAGGTCCTCCTCGTACTCCTGGCCGGGAGTGCGCAGGTGCACGTGTGGGTCGACGAATGCCGGGAACGCGTGCTTGCCGGCGCCGTCGACGGTGGCCGCGCCAGCGGGCGCCGCCACCGTCCCCGGCGCCGCCAGCTCGGCGATGCGACCGTCGCGGATCAGGATGTCGCGTTGCTCGTCGAGTCCGGCGCGCGGGTCGAGCACGTGCACCGCGCGGATCACCAGCTCGGCCGCGGGCAGGTCGCCGCGGCAGAACAGGCGCGGGTCGACCGCGGCTCCGGCCGTCGCCGTCGCGCGGCCACTCATGCCGCCAGCTCCAGCATCCGGCCGCCAGCCAGCAGCTCGTACAGCACCGCCATCCGCACCGCCACGCCGGCCTTGACCTGTTCGCCGATCAGCGCCCGCGGCGAGTCGGTGGCGTCCGCCGAAAGCTCGACGCCGCGGTTGACCGGGCCCGCGTGCATCAGCAGCTGCTCCGGGCCGAGGCGGCGCAGGTCGATCTGGTAGCGGTCGGCGTACTCGCGCAGCGACGGCACGAACGACTCGCGCATGCGCTCGTGCTGCATCCGCAGCACGTACACGACGTCTGCGGTATCGACGCCGTCGAGCGATGGCGTCGCGGCGCAGCCGAGCGCCTCGATCTGCGGGGGCAGCAGCGTCGGCGGGCCGCACACGGTCACGCGCGCACCCATCCGCCCGAACGCGAGGATGTTCGAGCGTGCCACCCGCGAGTGCAGCACGTCGCCGACGATCCACACGCTCAGGCCATCGACTGAGCCGAGTCGCTGGCGCAGGGCGAACACGTCGAGCAGCGCCTGCGTGGGATGCTCGTGCTTGCCGTCGCCGGCGTTGATCACCGACGCCTCGGTCCAGCGGGCGACGAGCTGCGCGGCGCCGGCGTGGGGCGAGCGGATCACGATCGCGGCGGGGTCGTAGGCGGACAGCGTCTGAACGGTGTCCCGCAACGACTCGCCCTTGTCGACGCTGGAGCCGGCCGAGCGGACGTTGACGACGTCGGCGCTGAGCCGCTTGGCTGCCAGCTCGAAGCTCGAGCTGGTGCGCGTCGAGGCCTCGTAGAAGAGGTTGATCACGGTGCGTCCGCGGAGCGCCGGGACCTTCTTGATCTCCCGGCCCGAGACCTCCGCGAACGACTGGGCGCGGTCGAGGATCCGCTCGATGCCGGCGCGGTCGAGGTCGTCGATCGAGATCAGGTGACGGGTCATGCGAGGCTTGGGTGGCGAATCATGAGATGACCGGGCGGCGAGTGAGGACGGCAGTGGCGGCGGGTGAGGAGGGCAGTGGCGGCGGCGGTCATGCGGCGGCCCTGCGAGTCTCGGCAGCGGGGCCGATCGTGACCTGCTCGCTCCCATCGATCTCCTCGACCCGCACGTTGACCCGCTGCTCGTGGGCGGTCGGCAGGTTCTTGCCGACGTAGTCGGGGCGGATCGGCAGCTCGCGGTGGCCGCGGTCGATCAGCACCGCCAGCTGGACTCGTGCGGGCCGCCCGAAGTCGAAGATCTGGTCGATCGCCGCGCGCACGGTGCGGCCCGTGTAGAGGACGTCGTCGACGATCACGATCGTGCGGCCGTCGATCGGGAAGTCGAGCTGGGTGGCGTGCACGACCGGCGACTGCAGGCCGCCGCCGCGGATCCCGAGGTCGTCTCGGTAGAAGGAGATGTCGAGGAGGCCGAGCGGGACGGGCGGCTCGATCAGCTCGCTGGTCAGCGCCTGCAGCCGCCGCGCGAGCACGGCGCCGCGGCGGTGGATGCCGACGATCGCGAGCTGGGCACCGGCGGCGATGTCGGCGTCGCTGCTTGGCGCCGGCTGGTGGCCGGGGTGATCGGACGGAGCAACGCGATCGGCCGGCGCGACGCCATCGGACGGAGCAACGCGATCGGCCAAGGGTGGATTCTTCTCGACGATCTCATGCGCGATCCGCACCAGCGTGCGGCGCATGTCGTCGCGGTCGAGGACGACCGTCGTGGCTGACAAGCTGTGCTCCTTCCTGGCCTCACGGGACCGGGTTAAAGGTGGCGACTCCAGTGAGCCTATCAGCACCGTCGGCGGATCTGGCGCGGGGCGACGGTCAGGGCGAGACCGGCAGCGCCCTGGTGCGCTGCCAGCGCACGAGCTCGGGAGCGCCGCGCTCCGGGAACGGGATCTCGATCGTGTCGAAGTCCCCGGGCAGCACGGTGGGCGTGAAGATCTCGCGTGCCTCGTCGCGCAGCATGCTGAGCGAGTAGCGGATCGAGCAGTGGTAGATCGCCAGCATCCGCACCTCGGCGTCGCGGGCAATGCCGGCTGCCTGGGATGCGGTCGAGTGGCCGGTCTCGTACGCCCGCTCGGCGTCCTCGATCGCGAACGTGGCCTCGTGCACGAGCACGTCCGCGCCGTGGGCGGCGAGCTTCAGCGACTCGCACGGCCGCGTGTCGCCCGAGACCACGAGCTTCCGCCCCGGTCGCGGCTGCCCCATCACCTGTGACGCGCTGACGCCGCGCACGGTGCCGCCGCGCTGCACCTCCCCGAACTCGGGCCCGGGCGTCAGGCCGAGCCTGACGGCGGTGTCGGGATCGAACACCCCGGGACGCTCGTGCTCGAACAGCACGTAGGCGTACGCGGGAGACCGGTGCGAGACCGGCACGGCTGCGATCCGGTAGTCCTCGCGCTCGAGCACCTCACCCGGCTCCAGCTCCACGATCGTCAGCTCGTAGCCAGTGCGGCCGGCGAATCGCATGACGCCGTCGACCAGCTCTCGCAGCCCTGGCGGCCCGTACACAGCCAGCGGCATGTTGCGCCCGCGCAGGTCGAACGTCTTCAGCATCCCGGGCAGCCCGAGCCAGTGGTCGGCATGAAAGTGGGTCAGGAAGATCGCATCCAGGTCGACCAGCCCGGTCGAGCCGACCAGCTGCCGCTGCGTCCCCTCGCCGCAGTCGACCAGGATGCGCTCGCCGCCTCGCCGGATCAGGATCGCGGGCAGGCCGCGGCGCGGGCTCGGAAGCGAGCCGCCCGTGCCGGCAAAGAAGATCGACAGCTCCATTGAGCGTCAGTGTGCCAGCGCCCGCAGCGCTACGCTGGGGAGCCGTGACAATCGGTGGGGAGTCGTGACGACCGGCCAGGTGCCCTCCGGCAACCGCCGCCGGCCGCCGCCGCGACGGCGGGCGCCGAGCCACTGGGTGTGGGCACTGTCGATCGGCTGCACGATCGCGTTCGTGGTCGCGCTCGTGCTGTACGTCAACGCCGAGGATAGAACCGCCAACGAGCCCGCCGGTGTCACGAGCGCGGCCGCGATCGCCGAGCAGAATCGCGAGGCGAACATCATCGTCGGCCACGATCAGGCCCCCCACGTGGTCAGGCTGGGAGCTCACATCGCGCCTGCGGCCGCGATCCGCGCCGCCGTGGTCAGCTACATGAAGCACCAGGTCTCAGGCGGCTCGATCGACGGCCCGGTGACGAGCTCGGGCTGCACGCGTGCGGCCGGCAGCACAGGTGCGCGGCTGGCGTTCCGCTGCGACGTGGTGGCGGCGAGCGTCACCTACCCGTTCCTCGGCGTCGTCGACACGGCTGCGCGGCAGGTCACCTACTGCAAGCGCGACGCACCGCCGGTGCCGAGCATGAACATCCCGGTCAGCCGGCGCTGCAGCTGACGGCGACCGCACGGGTGGCCCTCGCGCAGCGTGAGGGCGACCCGGTCGCCGGCTGCGCGACTGGGCTGCTCAGCGCGTGAACGTGATCACGGCGTTGCTGTTGTTGGTCTTACCGACTCCCTTGGTCTTGACCGTGCCCTTCGCGTGCTTGTAGATCCCGGTGCCGCCCGTGATCGGCACGTTCGAGAGGTTGTTGGCGATGTTCTGCTCCGAGGTCGACAGCAACAGTGAGCCGCCGATCGCGATCTCGCCCTGGCAGAGGCCGGGTATATCCGAGCTGCTGACCACGTCGATCACGACACACGTGATCGCCGCGCTCGCGCTCTGCCGGCGGGCGTGGTGCTTGCTGGTTCCCGAGTACGCATCAATCGACTGCGAGAAGTAGTCGCCGACGGCCGGCGCCGCGTTACCCGAGACGTTGGCGCCCGAGGGCGACTTGAACTCCTCCCCGATGGACTTGAAGTAGTACTTCAGGGTCGTCTTGTGAGATGGGGAGGCCGAGCTGGTTGCGGCCCCCGTCCCGATCGCCGCCAAGGCGGCAGCAGTGAGCACCGCCGCCAGCAGTCGATGCCTGCGCATGGTCCCTCCTCGCGCTTGTCGTGTGGGCCGCGACCCTCTCTGACTCGGCGGCTCGTAGTCAAGCTCGCGCGCGATCCGGGCGGACCGCCGGCGACCGTCCGGCCTGTGCGCCGGGAGCGCTCTGCTCCAAGCCCTAGGTGATTGATCCCAAATGGCTCACTCGCGGATGCGTCCGGGATGACTTCGCGGACACGGCACGGTCGGTCGGCTCACGCAGCGCTGCTGCCACCACCAGCTTCGCTGGCGGTGCCGGCCTCCCACCCGCACCGTCCCGCTTGTCCCCCGAACGCCCCACGCGCAACCCATTTGGAGTCACTCATCTAGGAGGGCGCCAAGGCAGCAATCAGAGCACGCCACTGCTCGGCTGGAAGGCCGCTGATGCCCACCGTCTGCAGGCACACGTGGTCGGCCCCAGCGCCGATGTGCGCGCGCGCAAGCGCGGCGATCTGCTCCGCCGTGCCCTGCGGCACCAGCTCGTCGATCAGTCGGTCCGAGCCGCCGTTGTCGAGCTCGGGCTGCGTGAACCCGAACCGCAGCAGGTTGCGCGTGTAGTTGCGCAACCGCAGATAGCCGACCGCGTAAGCCCGGGCCCGCTCGCGACCCGGATCGTCGCCCAGCACGCACGCCAGCTCAGGCGCGATCAGCGCGCCCGCGCCGAGCCGCTCGCGCGCGAACCGCGTATGCGCGACCGGCGTGAAATAGGGGTGCGTCCCGAGCCCGCGGGCGGCGCTGAGATCGAGCATCTTCGGGCCGAGCGCCGCCAGGCAGCGCCGGTCGCGCGGGAGTGGCTGCGCGGCCGCGTCCAGGCCGTCGAGGAACTCCGTCATCTTCGCGAGCGGCGCCCGGTACTCGTCGGTAGCCTCGGGATGGCCGATGCCGATGCCGACCAGCAGCCGGCCGGGAAACTCAGCTTCGAGCTCGCCGAACTCTGCCGCCAGCTGTGCGGGCTCGTACTGCCACACGTTGACGATGCCGGTGGCGATTACCAGCCGGTCCGTCGCCGCCAGCAGCGGCCGCGTCGCCGGCAGCCGCGGCGACCCACCGAGCCACAGCGTGCCGAAGCCAAGCTCCTCTGCCAGCGACGCCGCCGCCGGGCCGCTGTCCTCGCCGATCGCGCGGAATGTCGTCCACACGCCGTACTCGCCAAGATCCATCGCGCAAGCGTTGCACATCGTCGCTCTCGTCCCGCGTGGCCCCACCGATGGCTGATCCCGCGAGCGCTCTCACATCACCCTTCCGCCCCGTCGCGGCACGATAAGCTCGCACTGGCTCCCCGCCACACGAGCGCCCGTAGCTCAGGGGATAGAGCGTTCGCCTCCGGAGCGAAAGGTCGCAGGTTCGAATCCTGCCGGGCGCGTCGGTCGTTTGGTCTGGCCGCGGGGCGCAGCTGGAGCGCGGGCGGGTCGCGGGTCGAAATTCGTTGGACAGTCCAACGAATTTCGACCCGCAAACACACCGATAAGTGGGAAATCCCGCGTTGGCGGTCACCCCACCCCGTCGTGGCCTCGAGGGCCTGCGTCAGCTCCTCACCTCAGGCGAACAGCGCGGACGCATACCAGTCCTCGCCGTCCCGCACGCCCGGCAAGTCGAAGAAGTAGCCGCCGCCGATCGGCTGGATGTAGTCGACCATCGGCTCGCCGATCAGCCGCGTCTGAGTCGCGATGTACTGCCGCTCGAGGTCCTGGCAGAAGGCGTTGAAGACCAATCCCATGTCGAGGTTGCCGTTGAGGTCGACGCCGCGGTCGTAGTTGTAGCCGCGGCGGTAGATGCGAGTGTCGTCGGTGGCGGCGGTGCGCGGGTTCGCGAGCCGGATATGGGCCGTCAGCGGAATGATGTTGCCGGCCGGGTCGTCCGCGTAGTCCGGGATGTCGCTCGGCTCGGTGCCGTCCAGCGGCGCCCCGTTCGGGCGGTAGCGACCGATCATCGTCTGCTGCTCGCCCAGCGAGACCCGGTCCCAGAACTCAACCAGCTGCTTGATGATCCGCACCGCGTGGTAGGTGCCGCCGGTCGCCCAGGCCGGCTCGCCGGCGCCGTCGACGACCCACAGCAGCCGGCCGGCGACGTCCTCGTGCCAGACGTCCGGGTTGGCGATCCCGTCGTTGAAGCCAAAGTGATTGCGTGGCGCGCCGGTCGGACGCGAGGGCGACTGGAAGCCGTCGAGGCGCCAGCTCAGCTGCATGCCGCCGCGCGTGTGCTTGGCGATCAGCCGGAGCGCGTGGACGACCGCGTCCTGGCTGCCGCCGCAGATCTGCAGGTGCAGGTCGCCGCCGGTCTGGCCGGGGTCGAGGCTGTCGTTGGGGAACGGCTCCATCGGCTTCAGATGGACCGGCTTGCGCTCGGCGATCCCGAACGCGCGGTTGTCGAACAGGCTCGAGCCGAAGCCGACCGTGATCGTCAACCCGTCGGCCGGCACCACGGTCCCGAGCGTGCCGCTGTCCGGGGGCGGCGCGGAGCTGCCGAGCGGGTCGGGTAGGACGCCGCCCGTCGCGAGAAAGCGACAGACAACCGTCAGCTCCTTGAGCAGGTCGATCAGCTCCCTCCGCGTCGCGACGACGACGTCGAACGCCGCGAACACGGCAGCGGGTGGCGGCGGCGTGAGGATCCCGGCCTGCCAGCCGCCGTGGAAGGGAACCGCCGGCAGGGTCGCGTTCGGATTCGTGCGGACCGGCAGCTCCGGCGGGCCGTCGGCAGCCAGCACGCGG
>JASHQV010000144.1 GCA_030038955.1 Solirubrobacteraceae bacterium | reverse complement strand
GACAGCCACGAGGGCTACTGCCAGCAGTTCGCCGGCGCGATGGCACTGCTGCTGCGGATGGAAGGGATTCCCGCCCGCGTCGCCGCGGGCTTCACGACCGGAACCTACGATCCCGCCACCCGCTCCTACGTGGTCTCCGACGTCGATGCGCACAGCTGGGTGGAGGCTTGGTTCGCGGGCTACGGCTGGGTCACGTTCGACCCGACGCCGGCGGCCGACCCGGCGCTGGCTGGGCACGTCGCGCTGCCGGCCAGCCAGGTGGCGCCGATCGAGCCTGCGATCAGCGGGGGGACGGGATCCGGGCGCGACCGGCTCGGCCGCAGCCACGACCACGCCCGCAACCGGAGCACGGCGACCAGCGGGCGGGGGGCGGCTCGCGCCCGCGCGAGCCGCCCCCCCAACCTGCCGGCGGCTGTGATCGTCGCGCTGGTCGTGCTCGCGCTGGGGCTGGGGGTGGCGACGCTGCGGTGGCGACGGTCGGCCACCGCGGAGGGCCTGCTGGCGGAGCTCGAGCGGGCGTTTGCCCGCAGCGGCCGCCCGCTGTCGCCCGCGGTGACGCTGAGCGCGCTGGAGCGTCGCTTCGCCGACTCCCCGGACGCCGCGGAGTACGTGCACCGCCTGCGGTTGAGTCGCTTCGGCGGTGCTGCACCACTGCCGACGAGCGAGCAGCGACGGGCGTTGAGACGCCAGCTACGAGAGGGGCTGGGGCCGTTCGGGTGGGCGCTCGCGCTGTTCGCGCTGCCCCCGCGGCGCGTCCCGGCGACGCCCGGGAGCGGCCCGGAGCGGCGCTTACACTGAGGCAGCGATGGACGATGTCTACGAGCTGTTCACGCGCGGCACGCAGCTACTCGAGGCCGGGCACAACCATCAGGCCGCGGTGCCGCTCAGCAGAGCCCGTGACCTCGCGCCGGGGCAGACCTCGATCCGCGAGGCGCTCGGGCGGGCGCTGTTCCTGACGCAGCGCTACGAGCAGGCCGCGGGCGAGTTCGCGGCGATCGTGGAGCGCGCGCCGACCAACGACTACGCCCTCTTCTGCCTCGGTCGCTGCCTGCAGCTGCTGGGGCGCCACGCCGAGGCGCGCCAGCCGCTGGCGCTGGCCGCCTGCATGCAGCCATCGCGGCGCGACTACCGCCGCTACCGCGACCAGGCTCGCGCCCGGGCGGGCAGCTGACCCGGGTCCTAGCGGGCCGGGCCGGCAGCTGAGCCGGCCGGCCGGTGCCGCCGAACCGAAAGTCGGCGGCACCGACGGTGACGTGCACGGCGAGCAGGCGTGCGCGCAGACGGCGAGCAGGAATTCCCCGGGGCGCCGATCCGGTGCTACGCTTGACGCAAGGCTTTCGTATGTCCTCGGGCGATCCGGGGCGGCAGTACCGGAAGTGGGCGCGCGCCCGCTTTTTTTTATGAGTTTTGGCGTTGGAGGAGACAGTGAGCACTTTGCAAGCGGAGATCGAGGCCCGGCTGGCGGACGCGGCGCCCGACGTCGAGGTGCTGCTGGCCGACCTCTCGGGCGAGACCGTGCGGCTGTTCATCGATCATCCGGATGGCGTCACGCTGGGGCTGTGCGAGCGGGTCTCGAGCCTGCTCACCGACTACCGCGAGCGCTACTCGCTGGAGGTCTCCTCGCCGGGGCGGGACCGTCCGCTCACCAAGCCCGCGCACTTCAGCCGCTTCCTCGGTCGCCGCGCTCGCGTGCGACTGCGCGACGCCAAGCGGGACGACGCGGACGCGGTCCAGTCCGGCGAGGCCGGATGCCGAGCGGACCGCAAGTCCGCGGGACGCAAGTCCCTCACCGGCGAGCTCGTCGGCGCCTCCGAGCGTGAGGTGACGATCGCCGCCGCCGACGGGATCGTCTCGATCCCGTACGAGCAGATCGCCCGCTCCAACCTCGTACCTGGAGACTGAGTAGCCATGTCAAGAGAGATCGTGGAGGCCGTTCGCGGCCTCGCCGTCGAGAAGAACATCTCGCAGGAGAAGCTGATGGAGGCGCTCGAGGATGCGCTCCTGTCGGCCTACAAGAAGACGCCCGGCTCGGCCCCCTACGCGAAAGTGGAGATGGACCGCGAGACCGGCGACTTCCGCGTCTGGGAGCTGAAGATCCCGCCGGAGCTCGAGGAGCAGCTGCTGGTCGAGGCGACCGAGGAGCAGCAGCCGACCGTCGACCCGGAGACCGGCGAGATGCGCGAGCCGCCGGAGCCGGAGATCGACCTCGAGAAGCTGAAGCAGTATGAGGATCAGATCGAGACCGAGGACGTCACCCCCGAGGACTTCGGGAGGATCGCGGCGCAGACCGCCAAGCAGGTGATCCTGCAGCGGATCCGGGAGGCCGAGCGCGACATGATGTTCGAGGAGTACCGCGATCGCGTCGGCGAGCTGATCACCGGGATCGTGCAGCAGTCCGACTCGCGCTACACGTTGGTGCAGCTGCGCGAGCGGGTCGAGGCGCTGCTGCCGAAGTCAGAGCAGGTGGAGGGCGAGCGCTACGACCACTCGCAGCGGATCAAGGCGGTGATCAAGGACGTGTCGAACTCGACCAAGGGGCCGTCGATCATCGTCTCGCGCCGCGACCCGGAGCTGATCAAGTCGCTGTTCGAGCTCGAGGTGCCGGAGATCGCCGACGGGCTCGTCGAGATCACGGGCGTCGCACGAGAGCCCGGCTACCGCTCGAAGATCGCGGTCGTCTCGCACGTCGACGGGGTCGACCCGGTGGGCGCCTGCGTGGGACCGCGAGGCTCGCGCGTGCGGATGGTCGTGTCCGAGCTGCGCGGCGAGAAGATCGACATCATCCCCTACAACGACGAGCCCGCCCGGTTCGTCGCGAAGGCGCTGTCGCCCGCGCGCGTGCGCGAGGTGCTGGTCGACGACGAGGCCAAGCAGGCGACCGTGATCGTGCCCGACGACCAGCTGTCGCTGGCGATCGGGCGCGAGGGGCAGAACGCGCGCCTCGCGGCGCGGCTGACCGGCTGGCGGATCGACATCCGCTCGGAGACCGAGTTCGCGGCCGAGGAGGCCGAGCACGGCTACGAGGACGAGGAGACCTCGGGGCGCTGCGCGGCGATCCTCGCCAACGGACGGCGCTGTCCGAACGCGGCCCTGCCGGGCTCCCGGTACTGCGGCCTCCCGGCCCACCAGGCGCTGGCCGAGAAGGACACCGACCAGGTCGACGCCGCGTAGACGCCTTCTACACTCAGGTGGAGATGCCGTCGAAGCGAACAGAGGACACGCCCAGCAAGGCTCCGGCCAAGCGCACGGCAGCCGCGAGCAAGGGCGCGACAACCGAGAAGGCGCCGGCCAAGGTCGTCAAGGGCGCGACCAGCACGAGCGTCAAGAGCGGCGCAAACGGCAAGGACGCGCCCGTCAAGAGCGCCCGAGCCAAGAGCGACAACGGCAAGAGCGGGTCCGCGGCGGGCAAGACCGCAAGCACCCGGGCAAAGCCGGCGACATCGAAGACGTCGCGGGCGCCCGCGGCAGAGGCAACTGCCCGCAAGCCGGCGACGTCTCCGCGGCAGGCCGCGGCAGCGCCGCCGCCCGCCCCGCAAACGGGCGCGGCGGCGCCTACGGCACAGACTGGCGCCCCGGCTCCGCCGGCTGCTGCTTCGGCTTCGCAGACTGGCGCCGGTGACGGCGATCATCCGCTCAAGCAGCGACCCACCCGCGACTCCCTGCAGGGCGAGCGCACGCCCGGCAGCGCCGGCGGCCGGCGCCGCGTGGTGATCGACAGCCAGGCTTCGCGTCGCAGCCCGGGCGGAACCGGTGGGCCAGGTGGCGGACCCGCCACCCAGCCGCCGCGCCGCCAGCGCCGGGGTCGGCGCCGGCGCGGCGTCTATGACGACGAGGCCGAGTCGCGCCCGAGTCACGTCGCCGTCGTCGAGCCCGACGCAATCCAGGTCAACTCGGGCTCCACCGTCAAGGACGTGGCCGAGTACCTGGACGTGCCGGTGCCCGAGATCATGAAGCAGCTGATGGCCCTGGGCGAGATGAAGACGCTCACGCAGACGCTGTCCGACGAGGCGATCGTCGAGCTGGCCGACAAGCTCGGCAAGGACGTGGACATCGTCCACACCGAGGACGAGACGATCGCCCAGCCGGTGTTTCACGACGCCGAGGAGTCGCTGGTCGCGCGGCCGCCGGTGGTGACGATCATGGGCCACGTCGACCACGGCAAGACATCGCTATTGGACGCGATCCGACAGACACAGGTCGCGGCTGGAGAGGCGGGCGGCATCACCCAGCACATCGGCGCCTACCAGGTTCACCACGACGGCAGCGTCGTCACCTTCCTGGACACGCCCGGTCACGAGGCGTTCACGGCGATGCGCGCGCGCGGCGCGAAGGTGACCGACATCGCGGTGATCGTCGTCGCCGCCGACGACGGCGTCATGCCGCAGACGCAGGAGGCGGTCGACCACGCCCGCGAGGCGGGGGTCCCGATCCTGGTGGCGGTCAACAAGATCGACAAGGAGGGCGCCGACCCCAACCGCGTGCGTGGCGAGATGGCCGCGATCGGCTTGCAGCCGGTGGAGTGGGGCGGCGACACCGAGTTCGTCGACGTCTCCGCGAAGACCAGAGAGGGGCTCGACAACCTGCTCGAGACGATCCTGCTGATGGCCGAGGTCGAGGAGCTGAGGTCGAACCCGGATGCCCCGGCGTCGGGCAGCGTGATCGAGTCGAAGCTCGATCCCGGGCGCGGGCCGGTGGTGACGATCCTGATCATGCGAGGCACGCTCGAGGTCGGCGACGCGCTCGTGGCCGGCGCGCACTGGGGGCGCGTGCGGGCGATGCACGACTTCACCGGCACCCGCATCGGCCAGGCGCTGCCGGGGGAGCCGGTCGAGGTGCTCGGCTTCGACAGCGTGCCCGAGGCCGGCGAGTACGTCCACGTGGTCGAGCACGAGCGCCGCGCCAAGCAGCTCGCCTCGGAGCGTGCCGCGCGGCTGAAGACCGAGTCGCTCGCTCGCCGCAGCGGCAAGCGGATCTCACTGGAGAACATCTTCGGCTCCGACATCAAGGAGCTGGGGCTGGTGCTGAAGGCCGATGTGGCCGGCTCGCTGGAGGCGATCGAGGACGAGATCGCCAAGCTCCCGCAGGACGAGGTGTCGGTCAACGTGATCCGCCGCGCCGTCGGCGCCGTGACCGAGTCCGACGTGATGCTGGCGGCCGCCTCCGACGCGGTGATCCTGGCGTTCAACGTGCGCCCGGTCGGCGACGCGCGCGCGGCCGCCGAGCGCGAGGGCGTCGAGATCCGCTCCTACTCGGTGATCTACCGGGCGATCGAGGAGCTGCGCCAGGCGATGCAGGGAATGCTCGCGCCCGAGGAGGTGGAGGAGACGGTCGGCAGCGCCGAGGTGCGCCGGCTGTTCCGGGCCTCGCGGGTCGGCACGATCGCCGGCTGCCACGTCACCGAGGGCCGCGTCGTACGCGGCGGGCGCGTGCGACTGGTGCGCGACGGCACGGTCGTGTGGGACGGCGAGATCCAGAGCCTGCGCCGCGTCAACGACGACGTGCGCGAGGTCACGGCGGGGTTCGACTGCGGCATCGTCCTGCGCGACTACGCCGACCTCAAGGAAGGCGACGTGCTCGAGGCGTACGCGATGCGCCAGGTCGAGCGCGAGCTCGTCTGAACGAGCTGACGGCTCGTCGAGCATCCCGAACCGGCTCATGGCAGATCCCGGGAGCGGCTACGTGGCGGTGCTGATCGTCGAGCTGCACTTTCCCGAGGCGGGCAGCCTCAAGGCCAAGCGCAAGGATCTGCAGTCGATCAAGGCGATCCTCCATGGCCGCTACGGCGCGGCCGTGGCCGAGACCGCGTTTCACGACCTGTGGCAGCGAGCCCGGCTGTCGGTGGCGCTGTGCAGCGGCTCGATGGCGAACCTCGAGGCGTCGGTCGACCGGGTCACCGAGTGGCTCGATGCGCGCTGTCCCTCGGGCGTGGCCGTGGAGCGGATGCTCGCCTCCGCCGGGGATCTGCGTGACGTGGTGTCGACTCTGTAACGTGATCGTTAGGATGGCCGGGCCAAGGATGCGGAGGGTGGATGAGGCCCTGAGAGCCGTCCTCGGCGACGCCATCTCGACGGATCTGCAGGATCCGCGCGTGGGATTCGTGACCGTTACCGCCGTCAAGACCAGTCCAGACCTGCGTCATGCGCGGGTGTACGTGAGCGTGCTCGGCGATCGCCCGGCGCGCGAGGCGAGCCTCGAGGGGCTGCGCTCCGCCCACGGCTTCCTGCAGGGACGGATGGCGACCGAGCTGCGGCTCAAGCACACGCCAACGCTGACGTTCGAGTACGACGCCTCGCTGGAGCGGGGGATGAAGATCACGAGACTGATCGAGGAGCTCGCCGATGACGGTGAACACGACAAGTGAGGGGCTCCTGGCCGCCGACGAGGCCCGGGTGCTGGAGGAGCTGCGGTCGGCGTCGAAGCTGATCGTCGCCACCCACGAGAACCCGGATGGAGACTCGCTCGGGTCGCTGGTGGCGATGCACGAGCTGCTCACCGTGCTCGGCAAGGACAGCGTCATGTTCATGGATGCCGCCGAGCTTCCGGTCCCCTACCAGTACCGCTTCCTGCCGCTCGATCGGCTCGTGTCCGAGCTCCCGGCTGACCTCGCCGAACGCACGATCGTGTTGCTCGACTGCGGCAACCTAGAGCGCAACGCAGCCGAGGCGCTGCAGCGGCCGGGTGGGCAGATCATCAACATCGACCACCACCATGACAACACCCGCTTTGGCACGGCGAACCTGGTCGTCCCGGGCGCCTCCTGCACCGCCGAGATCGTGTGGGAGCTGATCCACGCGTACGGGGTCGAGCTGACGCTGCCCGTAGCCGAGGCGCTGTACGTCGCCCTGGTCACCGACACCGGCTGCTTCATGTACGAGAACACGGGACCGCGGGCGCATGTGATGGCGGCCGAGCTGATCGACGCGGGCGTCGACGTCCACGGCATCTACCGCCGGGTGTACGAGGGGGTGCCGTTCGCCAAGCTGCAGCTGCTGGCGCGCATGCTCGCGCACATTGAGCGCTACGACGATGGCGGGCTGACGGTGTCGACGCTGGCGGTCGAGGACTTTGAGGCGGCCGGCGCCGAGGAGAGCTACTCGGAGGGGATGATCGACCAGCTGCGGGCGGTGCGGGGCACGGCCATGGCCGGGCTCGTGCGCGACCGCCTCGACGGCGCGGGAGCGGCCGAGCTGACCGCCGACGGGCGCCGGCTGCGCAAGGTGTCGCTGCGCGCCAGCGACGACCGCGTCGACGTGTCCGCGGTCGCCCGCGTCGCCGGCGGCGGCGGCCACCGGGCTGCCGCCGGCTTCACCACCAGCCTCGAGTGGGAGCCGCTCGTGGCGCTCCTGCGCGAGCAGCTGGCGCTGCAGCTACGGTCGGCGTGAGCGAGCGACGGTCCTCCCGCCACGAGCACGATCGCGCGGGGAGCGCGGGCGAGGCGCGCGGTCCTGGCGGCGAGGCCCGGCCGGATGTTCGTGTCGACGGGGTGATGCTGGCCGACAAGCCGGCCGGGCTCAGCTCGCACGACGTCGTCGCGGGCGTGCGTCGCGAGCTCGGCGGTGGCGTCAAGGTCGGTCACGCCGGCACGCTCGATCCGTTCGCAACCGGCCTGCTGCTGCTGCTGATCGGGCGCGCTACCCGAGCGCAGCGGTTCCTCATGGAGCTGCCCAAGGCATACGAGGTGGTGGCGCGGTTTGGAGCGGTCTCCAGCACCGGCGACCCCGAGGGCGAGGTGACCGTGACCGGCCGCGTGCCGAGCGGGGATCTGGAGCTGCCGGTCGGCGCGATCCGGCAGCGACCGCCCGCCTACTCGGCCGTCAAGGTCGACGGCCGCCGGGCGTACGCGCTGGCCCGGGCGGGCGAGACGGTGGAGCTGCCCGAGCGTGAGGTGGAGGTCTACCGGTTCGAGGAGCGCTGGCGCGAAGGGGACCGGCGAGGGTTCGTCGTCGAGTGCTCGTCGGGCACGTACGTGCGGTCGCTGATCGCCGACCTGGGCGACGCCTACTGCACGGCGCTGCGGCGCCTGCGGATCGGCCCGTTCGACGTCGCCGACTGCTCGCCCCGGATCATCGGGCTGAGCGAGGCGCTGTCGTTCATGCCGCAGGTGCGCCTGGACCCCGGCCGCGCTCAGCTCGTGGCGCACGGAAACGCGGTGCACCGACCACCTGCTGAGGTCAAGGGCGCTTACGTGCGGCTGACCGACGACGCCGGGCTGGTCGCGGTGGCCAGCGCCGACGCCGACGGAGTCCTGCATCCGCGCATCGTCCTCCGCGGCTGACGATCACTACGCTTCGCTCGCCATGCGGATCGTCGATCTCGCCGACGCCGAGGCCCGCCCCCGGCGCATCGCCGTCGGCGAGTTCGACGGCGTCCACGTCGGGCACCGCGAGGTGATCGCGGGCAGCGACACGGTGCTGACGTTCGAGCCCCATCCCCTGTTCGTCGTGCGCCCCGAGGCCGCGCCGAAGCTGCTCACCAGCCTCGAGCTGAAAGCCGAGCTGATCGAGCAGCTCGGCGTCGACGAGCTCGTCGTGATCCGCTTCGACGAGCGCTTTGCGCAGCAGAGCCCGGGTGAGTTCATCGACCGGGTGCTGGTGTGGCAACTCGGCGCGACGCACGTCTCGGTGGGGGAGAACTTCCGCTTCGGCCACCGCGCCGTCGGCGATGCGGCGCTGCTGGCGGCGGATCAGCGGTTCGCCACGCGCGTCGTGCCACTGGTCGAGGCGGGCGGCGAGCTGGTGTCCTCCAGCCGGATCCGAGCGCTGATCGCCAGCGGCGAGGTGGAGTCGGCGGCGCGCCTGCTCGGCGGTACGTTCCGCCTCCGTGGCGAGGTGGTTCACGGCGATCAGCGCGGCCGCACGCTCGGCTTTCCGACCGCCAACCTGCTCCCCGACCAGCGGCTCATGTGTCCCGGGCATGGCGTATATGCGTGCCGGGTGGGCGAGCGCGCGGCGGCGGTCAGCATCGGCGTGCGCCCGACCTTCGAGACCGGCCGTGGCCTGCTCGTCGAGGTCTACCTGCTGGACTTCGAGGGCGACCTCTACGGACAGGTGCTGACCGTCGAGTTCGTCGCCCGGCTCCGCGGTGAGCGGTGGTTCGCCAGCGCCGAGGCGCTGATCCAGCAGATGCACGCGGATGTGCGGCGTACACGCGAGCTGATCGGACAGTAGGCCTCTGCTAGCCTCAGCGGCCGCATGACTGTGACGCAGGAACGCAAGCGCGAGCTCGTCGAGCAGTTCGGCAGCTCTCCCACCGACACCGGCAGGACCGAGGTCCAGGTGGCGCTGCTGACCGAGCGGATCAACGACCTCACCGAGCACTTGCGGACGCACCGCAAGGATCACCACTCGCGCCGCGGGCTGCTGATGCTCGTCGGCCGCCGGCGCCGGCTGCTGAACTACCTCCGGCGCGACGACCTGGAGCGCTACAGGACCGTGATCCGCGAGCTCGGCCTGCGGCGGTGAGCCCGGATCCAGGGGAGGGCGCGCGAGCCGCGCCGGTCGCCGCCGGCGAGCGGGTGCCGAGCTTCTCGCTGGCCCGCGACGGCGATGCCCGCTTCACGGAGGCCGATCTCGCCGGGCAGACGACCGTGCTGGTGTTCTACCCGTTCGCGTTCAGCCCCGTGTGCAGCGACCAGCTCAGCCTGTACGACGCCGTGCGCGACGAGCTCACCGCCCACGGCGCCGTGCTGTACGGCGTCTCCTGCGATTCGATCTGGGCCCAGCGCGCCTTCAAGCAGAAGCTCGGCGTGGCGATCGAGCAGCTGTCGGACTTCGAGCCGAAGGGCGCGACGTGCCGCGCGTTCGGGGTCTACCACCCGGGCGGCTTCCCGCAGCGGGCGCTCGTGATCGTCGGGGCGGATGCCCGCGTGCTATGGAGCTACCAGGCCGCATCCCCAGGCGACCTTCCAGGCGCCAACCTGATCTTCGACGCCCTCGCCGCCGCG
>JASHQV010000143.1 GCA_030038955.1 Solirubrobacteraceae bacterium | reverse complement strand
CACCGATCCCCTGCTCCGGCTCGAAGTGGAAGACGACACGGTGCAGCCAGTACTCGGTCAGCGTCCAGAACAGGTAGCCGCCGAACATCCACAGCGGGGTCCAGCCGGCCGCCCCGTCGATCACGCCGAGCACGATCAGCGCGAGGATCGCGGGCACGTACAGGATCGGCACGACCGCCGGATGCACGCGGGACATCTTGTCGAGCAGCCGGTTGTCGAACATCCGCGGCGACGCCCGCAGCAGCTCGGAGCGGCTGAGTCCCTCGAGATCTTCGGCGTGCGGTGCGCCCATGCCAGTGGCCATGCCCATAGGCTAACAGCGGATGCCGGCTACCGAAAAACCGCTCTGGTGGGAAATACGTAGAGCGCACAACCGCAAGCCCGCGAGCTACCGCTGCCCGCTGTGCGGCGAGCTGCTGCCGGCGCTGTCGGAGCACATGCTGATGTTTCCCGAAGGCGACCACAGCCGTCGCCGGCACGCCCACACGGAGTGCGTGCTCGAGGCCCGCAGGCGGGGCCGGCTGCCGACTCGGAGCGAGTGGCAGCGCACGCAGCCGCCCCGTCGCTCGGCGGCGAGCCGCTGGCTGAGACGCCTGGCGGGCCGGTGAGGACCCTCCAGCAGGCTGCTGAGCGGCTGGACGGGCCGGCAACCACCTCCAGCGAGCGGCCGAGACGCCTGACGGGCCGACGCCTGACGGGCCGGGGGCGGCTTTGAGCACGCCCCCGGCCCGCGCGGGACCGCCCTGACCCGCGGGGCACATTCGCCGCCCGCCCGCGGGACAGACCCCGGCCCGCGGGACAGCCGCTCAACCGGGGCTGTCCCGCGGTGCCGTCTTTCACACGCCGGCCTTCTCCTCGGCCGGCACCGGGATCCCGTTGGGGAACCCCAGCGACGGCACGTCCGACGGGTACACCTCGTGGCCGTGCTCGGCGGTGTCGCCGATCTCCATGTTCTCCTGCGACATCCGCAACGGCACGAACAGGCCGACGAGCTTCAACAGGATGAACGTCACCACGCCCGACCAGACGATCACCCACATGCCCGCGAAGAGCTGCCACTTGAGCAGCGTGAAGCTGCCGTGCACGACGCCGTTGGCGCTGCCGAACGCCACCAGCCCGTGCTTCGTCTTCTCGTACGAGAGCGCCATCGCGCCGTCGGCGAAGACGCCCGTCAGGAGACCACCGGCGAGGCCGGCGAACCCGTGCGTGTAGACGACGCCGAGCGTGTCGTCGACGTTGCGGAACGGACGCACCCGGCTCAGGTAGTTGATCGACACGTACACGAGTACCGAGGCGATCACGCCGAGCGCAATCGCTCCCCAGCCGTTGACGTAGCCGGCCGCCGGGGTGATCGCCACGAGCCCGGTGATCATCCCGTTGACGCCGCCCAGCAGGCTCGGCTTGCGATGGGTGATGTAGTCGCACGCGACCCACACCAGAAATGCCACGGCGGTGCACAGGTTGGTGTTGAGCACCGCGGCGGCGGCCGACATGTTCGATGCGTACGGATCACCGCCGTTGAAGCCGTTCCAGCCGATCCACAGCAACCCGGCGCCGACCGCGACCATCGCCACGTTGTTGGGCGCGTCGATCTCGCGGTCGCGCTGCAGCCGCGGACCGATCACCCATGCCGCGACGAACCCGGAGACCCCGGAAGACAGGTGGATCACGTAGCCACCCGAGAAGTCGAGCGCACCGTGCGCCCCGAAGAAGCCGCCGCCCCACAGCAGGAACGCGTTGACCGCGTACACGAACGTGATCCACAGCGCCACGAACGGAATCCACGCCTTGAAGTTGATCCGCCCGAGGACCGAGCCCAGCATCAGGATCGGCGTGATCGCGGCGAACACGAACTGGAAGTAGACGAGCGCCGATTCCGGGAACGCCTGGCTGCCGAGCAACGGGATATTGCTCTGGCTCTGCAGCTCGGAGGGGCTCAGCACAGGGCCGGGCTTGCCGATGAAGTTGCCGAGGAAGCCGGAGCTCGCGAGTCCGTGGAAGGGCGTGCCGAAGCCCATCTTGAACGCGTACAGGACCCAGACGACCAGCACGATCGCAAAGGCGCCGAACGTCAGCATCATGCTGTTGATCGACCAGCGCTTCTGCATCACGCCGCCGTACAGCACGGCCAGGCCCGGAATGCTCATGAAGCCGACCAGCGTCGCGGCGGTCATCTGCCACGCGGTGTCTCCTGAGTTCAGCCAGGAAGGCGCTTCGAGAAGAGGCATGCGTCTCCTTCGGTTGGTGGACATCGGCCCGCCGCGCGAGCAGATGCGGGCACGCGTGCCCGAGCGGACCGTGGAAGCGTCGTCGAGGCGGGCGCACGCGCCTATAGCCCTCGGGACAGCGTTCGCCGAGCGACCCTGGACATGTGGATAAGCCAGGGCCGGGCTCGAATCCGGCGGCGTCGCGGCTCGGTGCCCGCCAGTTGTGGGGGCGCGGAGACGCTCAGTGGCCGCCGGTGAACGGCAGCGGCAGCCCGGCCTTCCGGCAGGCGGCGATCAGCGCCCGCTGGAAGGAGACGAACTCACTGCCGGCCTTCCCCGGCTGCGTGCACAGGGCGCGAGCGGCGGCGCCGCAGCGGTACAGCTCGGAGCCGCCGACCTCGGTGGCCGCGCTGACGTCGATGCAACCGTGGCCCGAGGTCCGCTGGTGGCTGGTCAGCGAGATCGCCAGCACGACCGCCAAGGCGGCCAGCAGCGCCACCCCGGAGCCAACCAGCCAGCGCTCGTAGCGTCCGGCCCGCAGCGCCCGCGCGGCCGGCTGCGGACCGTCCTCAGCCACCGCCGGTTGCGGGTCGGAGCCGGGGCGCTAGCGCCTGCTTCCGCCGCCGCCGAACAGGCTCAGGAAGAACAGGAACACGTTGAAGATGTCGAGGAAGATGCCGGCTGCGATCGGCACGGCACTGACCGTCGACGGCATCCGCTTGAGGCGGTTGAAGTCGAACACCGTGAACGCGCCGAAGATCGCCAGTCCGGCGATGCAGTAGATGATGTTGGCGTGCGGAATCGCCACGAACATGGCGATCACCCCGAACACGATCAGCGCCAGCAGCGCCCAGAAGATGGTTCTCGCCCACGAGGAGAGATCCCGCCGCGTGGCGTAGCCGATCGCGCCGAGGCCGCCGACGAAGCCGGCGGTGGCCGCGGCCGCCTGGTAGACGACGCCCGTATTCGTGTTCGCGTAGTAGACCAGCACCGGCGAGACCGCCATCCCCAGCAGCAGCCCCATCCCGAACAGCAGCGCGATCGCCAGCTGCTCATGACCGCGCCGGGCGGCGAAGTTCAGTCCGAAGATGCAGGCGAAGGCGGCGATGAAGAAGAAGATTCCGGCGCCGCCGGTCATGTTCCGGCCCACGTACGCGCCGAGCGCGGCGAACCCGCACGTGAACGCGACCAGGCCCATCACCTGGCCGAAGATCGTCCGCGAGCTGTCGCGTGAGGCGACCGCGCCGCGGCCGAACCCGAGTTCCTCATATGTCGGCATCAGTCACTCCTGACTCCGTGGTCAAGGGTTTTACATCGGTAAAGGTAGACGATCGGACCCGAAAATAAGGAAACTCGATGAGCATCTGGTTAGCGCCCGTCTGGCTAGGTGCGCGGGGCCCTGGCGGCGGTTGCGCGAGCTGACCCGGAGACGCGCGAGCTGACCTGGAGACGCGCGAGCTGACCTGGAGATGCGCGAGCTGACCCGGAGGC
The DNA here is from genome assembly GCA_030038955.1 of Solirubrobacteraceae bacterium. Lineage (GTDB taxonomy): Bacteria > Actinomycetota > Thermoleophilia > Solirubrobacterales > Solirubrobacteraceae > Palsa-465. The sequence continues at coordinate 7,246 of JASHQV010000143.1, read as the reverse complement.
GCTGGTCAGGCGCCGTGAGCCGTGGCCGCAGCGGAGTCGTCGGCGATCTCGCGCAGGCGCCCGAGTGCGCTGCGGATGATCCGCGAGATGTGCATCTGTGAGAGGCCCAGCCGCCGGGCGATCTCGGTCTGGGGGAGATCCTCGCCGAAACGCAGATACAGCACCAGCCGCTCGCGCCGGGACAGGTGCCGGGCGGCCGCGAACACGGTGGCCACGTCGACGACCTGTTCGAGCTGCTCGTCGAGGCGGCCGAAGCGCTCCAGCCGTGGCTGCGGGTCGGCCTCGCTGCCCGGCGCGGGGGCGTCGATCGAGACGGTCTGCCGGGCCGCCACCGCGAGCAGCCCCTCTATGACCGCCTCGGCGCTCAGTCCGAGGTACTCGGCCAGCTCGTGCACGCCGGGCTGCCGTCCGAGCGCCGCCACGGAGATCTGGCGCTGGGCGGCGAGCACGAGCTGGGCGCGCTGCTGCGAAGGGCGCTCAACGTGCAGCGGCCAGGCGCAGTCGCGCAGGTACCGGCGCAGCTCGCCGAGGATCGTCGGCTCGGCGAACGCGCCGAACGCGACACCGCGGTCGGGGTCGAACCGGTTCGCCGCCTTCACGAGGCCGACGCTGGCGATCTGCACGAGGTCCTCGTAGGGCTCGCCGCAGCCGCGGTAGCGGGCAGCCAGCCGTCGGGCGAGCGGTAGGTAGCGGACGATCAGGTCCTCGCGCGCGCTGGGCTGTGCGAGGCCGGTGGTCGTCGGGCGGGCGGCGGTGGCGCCGGCGGGGCGGTCGCCGTGATTCCACGGCATTGTCGTCCGGTGCGGGGCGGTCACAGCGGTCGTCGGGCGCGAGGGGGTCATGGCTCCGTTTGCTGGGGGCGGGCGGCGGCTGCGCCGCCGCCCGCCCCGTCGTTTGCAGATCTTGCTGCTGTAACGCACGTGGGCGTCCTAAGTTGGATATGTGTGAGAAGTCAATCGACGGGAAGGACTGACCGATGACGGCATCAACCACCAGCGTTCCGCTGACGACGCTCAGCGACGGCGTCCAGATCCCACAGCTCGGCTTCGGCACCTTCCAGGTGCCGCCGGAGGACACTGCCGCCGCCGTCAGCAAGGCGCTCGAGATCGGCTACCGCCACATCGACACCGCCGCCGCCTACGGCAACGAGGCCGCCGTCGCCGAGGCGATCCACGCGGCTTGCCTGAAGCGCGACGAGGTGTTCGTGACGACCAAGTGCTTCAACGACAGCCACGGCTACGACGCGGCCCGGCAGGCCCTCTCAGGCAGCCTCCGGCGGCTCGGCTTCGACCAAATCGACCTCTACCTGATCCACTGGCCGGTGCCTTCGCAGGACCTGTACGTCGAGACCTGGCGAGCGTTCATCGACGCCCAGCGCGAAGGGCTGGCGCGCTCGATCGGCGTCTCCAACTTCCAGCCCGCTCACCTCCACCGGATCGTCGAGGAGACCGGCGTTGTCCCGAGCGTCAACCAGATCGAGCTCCACCCTCACCTGCAGCAGCCGGAGCTGAGGGCGCTGCACGAGTCGATGAACATCGCCACCGAGGCCTGGAGCCCGCTGGCCCGGGGGCGGGTGCTCGACGAGCCGGCGATCGTCGCGATCGCCCGTGCCCACGGCCGCACGCCCGGCCAGGTAGTGCTGCGCTGGCACCTGCAGCTGGGCAACATCGTGTTCCCCAAGTCGGTCACGCCGGCGCGGATCGCCGAGAACTTCCGGCTGTTCGACTTCGAGCTGTCCGACGAGGAGATGCAGCGGATCGGGGCGCTCGACCGGAGCGAGCGGATCGGCGCCGACCCGGACACGTTCGTCAGACCCGGGCCCGACGCGTCCACGCGTTAGCACTTACCGGTCCCGTAGCGTTGACGTAGCGGTCGAAGACGTACTTAAGGGGCATATAGCCCGCTAACGGAGTCCTCGACCGAGCCAGCACCCCGAAGCTCGTGGCCGCGCGCTCCGACCGCCGCCGGCTCCGGGGTTCAGCTCCCGTACAGGGCCGAGCGCCACAGCGTGTCCAGCGCGCTCAGCGCGGCCTGCTCGTCCGGGAGGTTGGGGTCGAGCCCGAGCCCGCCCACGTACAGGCACTGGGCGGTGCTCCACAGCAGCGCTGAGGACAGCAGACGGCTGTCGCAGCCGCCGCGCGCCAAGCCGGCTTCCCGCTGGCGGTCGATCTCCTCGGTGATGGCCTCGGTGAACCGCTCGATCACGCTGATCCACAGGGAGCGCAGCTGCTCGGTGGTGTTCCAGTGCTCGTGGATCGCGCGCATCGCCGGCTCGTGGCGATGCCACAGCTCGACGGCCGCGGTGAGGCCGTCGTGCAGCGCCACCTCCGGTCGCACGGACTCGCGGCGCTGGATGAACGGACGGGCGACATCGAAGATCTCGTCGCTGACCCTGGCGACGAGGCCGCTGAGCACGGCGAACTTGGAGCTGAAGTAGAAGTAGAAGGTGGCGCGGGAGATTCCGGCCGCCGTGATGATCTCGGCCACGCTCAGGTCGTGCAGCGACTCGTCGGCAAGCAGCCGCTCGGCGGCGTCGAACACGGCGACCTCGGTTTGACTCGTGCCAGCATGGCCGCGTGGCCGGTCGCTGCTGCGCGTTTCGGCGAGCTGAGACCGCGGATCCCCGGCGTGCGGCTGGGAACCCTGACTGCCACCCTCCCAGTGGACGCCGATGTTCACGTGAACAGAATCTAGCTGACGGGCGCTGATCAGGGGCCGGTCGGAACCGCAGATATGCTGCCCACGTGGGCCCGCTGGCTGGGATCCGGGTGCTCGAGGTGGGCGGCATCGGACCGAATCCGTTCGCCGGGATGCTGCTCGCCGATATGGGCGCCGACGTGCTGCGACTCGACCGTGGCGCCGACCAGCTCGCGCTGCCCCCAAACGCCGACCCAACCCTGCGTGGACGCCAGACGCTGGCGATCGACCTGCGGTCGCCAGCGGGCCACGAGGCAGCGCTCAGCCTGGCGCAACGCGCCGATGCGCTGATCGAGGGGTTCCGTCCCGGCGTGATGGAGCGTCTCGGGCTCGGCCCGGCTGAGCTTCACGCCCACAACCCGCGGCTGGTTTACGGGCGCATGACCGGCTACGGCCAAGACGGCCCGATGGCCGGCGTCGCCGGCCACGACATCAACTACATCGCGGTCGCCGGTGCGCTTGGCGGCTCTCGCCGGCTCGGCGAGCGGCCGATGTTCGCGCTGAACCTGCTCGGTGACTACGGCGGTGGCGCGATGTTGCTGGCGTTCGGCGTCGTCTGCGCGCTGTTGGAGGCGCGCAGCTCCGGACGCGGGCAGGTCGTGGACGCGGCGATGGTCGACGGCGTCGCGCTGCTGACGGCGCTGGTGCACGGGCTGCACGCCGCCGGAGCTTGGAGCGAGCAGGCGGGCACCAACCTGCTGGACTCGGGCGCCCACTTCTACGAGGTGTACGCGACCGCGGATGGGGGACACGTGGCGGTCGGAGCGCTGGAGCCGCGGTTCTACGCGCGCCTCTTGGAGCTGCTCGAGATTCCCGCCGCCGAGATGCCGCAGTTCGAGCGCAGCCGCTGGCCCGAGTTCAAGCGGCGGCTGGCGTCGGTGTTCGCCGCCAGGTCGGTGTCGCACTGGGCCGCGCTGTTCGAGCACGAGGATGCCTGCGTGACGGCGGTGCAGGGGCTGTTCGACGCCCCCCGGCATCCCCATCTGGCCGCCCGCGGGACGTTCGTCGAGCTCGATGGGGTGCGCCAGCCGGAATCGGCGCCGCGCTTCAACCGCACGCCGGGGCGGGCGCGGCCGGCGCAGCGGGACCCCGACGCAGCGCTCGAACGCTGGGGTCTCGGCCCCGACGAGCGCGCGCGGGTGCTGGCTGCGCGCCCCGCCTGATCGCGATCCTTCGCCGGGCGTGATCCTGGTTCGCCCAACCGGTCCCCGATCCCGGCTCGCCCGGCTTGATCCGGTTCGTTGGGCGTGATCCTGGTTCGCCCGGCCAGCTCCCCGGATCCGGCCTGCCGTAGCCGACGCTGCCTCAGTCCCCGTCGCTCACCGAGGCGAGCAGCTCGTCCAATGTCGGCGCCGTGTCGACGTGATGCTCGACTCCGGCCAGCCGCAGCGCCGCGTTGGCCGCCGACATGGACGGGATCACCAGGACCAGCTTCTGGCCGCGGACCCGCAGATCCTCCCTGAGCCGGTAGATCAGCTGGATCCCCGAGCTGTCGAGATAGTCGATCGCCGACAGATCGAGCGCCAGCACCAGTGCCTGGTTGGGGATCCTCGTCGTCAGCGCGTCCCTGATCGTGGCGACGTTGGACAGGTCGATCTCGCCCTTCAGGCGAGCCACGGCGATGCGGCCGCGCAGCTCGAACTCCAGATCCGCAAGCCTCACGACGCCAGCCTCCGGCGCATCGTGATGCGGGTGCCGACACCGCCGGCGTTGTGGATCTCAACCGCGTCCATCGCTGCATCCATGATCCTGAAGCCGCGCCCGCGGTCGACCCCTCGCGGCTGACGCCAGCTGCCACCGTCGATCACCGTGATCGTAACCGTGCCGTCGGCCGCCCGGGCCTCGAAGTGGAAGCTGGCGGAGGCCGGCGAGTAGGCGTGCTCGACGGCATTAGCGCAGGCCTCGTTGGCGGCCAGCGTCAGCTCGGTGATCTCGGCCTCGCTGGCGTTGCGTTCCCGCAGCCAGCGGCGCAGCACACGGCGCAGCGCTGACAGCGTCTCCGGCTTGGCCGGAAACCGGAGCTTCAGCTGCTCCGGCAGCGCACAACTCTGCAGCGCGACGATCGCCAGGTCGTCCCTGAGCCCTTCGAGCGGCACCAGCCGCATCGCCAGCTGGCAGGCTTGCTCGGCGCTTTCAGCGCCGCGGATCGTGTCGAGCAGCAGCTCGATGCTGCGGTCGATCGGAGTCCCCACTCGCTCCACCAGGCCGTCGGTGTAGAGGACGAGCATCTCGCCCCGCTCGAGTCGCGTGACGCCCTCCACATGGTGGCCAAACGAAGATGTGCCAAGCGGTGCCGTCGGCTCGAGCTTGAGCGCTCGCGCATCGCCCGAGCCGACGATCAGCGGCGGCAGGTGACCGGCGCTGGCGACCGTCAGCTGGCCGCTCGCTGGATCGAGCACGCCGTAGGCGGCCGTGGCCATCCCGTGGTCAGGCATCGCTTGCAGGAAGCGGTCGACCAGCTCCAGCGTCGTGCCCGGGCTGTGGCCCGCGATCGCATACGTGTGCAGCGCCGTACGCAGCTGGCCCATCAGCGCGGCCGCGCCCAACCCATGTCCGGCGACGTCGCCGATCGCGACTCCCACCCGACCGCCCGGCAGCTCGAACGTGTCGTACCAGTCGCCACCAACCTCATCGCTGGCGGGTAGGTAGCGGGCGGCGGCGCCAATCCCGATCACGTCGATCAGCTGCTTCGGCAGCAGGTTGCGCTGTAGCACCATCGCCACGCGACGCTCGTGCTCCAGCGCCGAGAACAGCTGGGCGCGCTCGATCCCCGGTGCCGCCCGCGACGCCGCCACCTGCAGCAGCGCCAGATCCTCCTGCCCGAACGTGCGCGGCCGCAGCGAGCCGACGTGCAGCACGCCGATCAGCTCGCCCTCGACGATCAGCGGTACGCCCAGCAGCGATCGGATCCCCTTCTGGTGCAGGATCGGGTTGACGATGTCGGCATGGTCGACGTCGGCGATGAAGACCGCCACCCGCTCAGCGGCGATGCGACCAGCAAATCCGTGGCCGACCGGGACCCGGACGCCCTGCTCCACCTCCTCCTCCACGCCCTTGGCGGCGCGCGCGACCAGCTCCTCCTGCTCGCTGTCGAGCAGCAGGATCGCGACCGTGTCGACCACGAGCGCGTCGCGCACACGTACCAGCAGCTCGTCCAGGAACTCCTCCAGTCCGAGCTCGGACAGGGCTGGGTCGCTGAGTCGGTAGAGCAGCTGTGCCTGGGTTGACGGCGCCGCTTCCGGGTCGACCGGCGGCAGCACCACCTGACCGCTGTGCCGAGGCGGTCGCCCCGTCTCCGACGTGGGGGTTCTCAGTTCTCTGAGCATCTCCGCCACTGTCCATTGTGCCCGTCTGCGGCGCTGGCGCAACAACCATCCGTAGAGTCCTGTCGGTGTTCGAACCAGGTGCGTCCGACTGCCGCGTGCCCGAGGTGATCGGCGTGGCCGGCGCTGGCACGATGGGAGCGGGGATCGCGCAGCTGGCGGCACAGGCGGGTGCCCGCACGCTGCTGTACGACGCGGTGCCCGAGGCGCTCGCTCGCGGCCTCGAGCGGACCGAGGCTGGGCTCGCGCGGATGGTCGAGCGGGGAAGGCTCGAGCAGGGTGCGGCGGACGCGGCCCGGCGCCGTCTGCAGGCGGTCTCCGGGCTCGCGCAGCTAGCCCCCTGCGGGCTCGTGATCGAGGCGGCGCCGGAGCGGCTCGAGCTGAAGCTCGAGCTGTTCGCGCAGCTGGTGGCGGCGGTCGATGACAGCTGCGTGCTGGCGACCAACACCTCGTCGCTGTCGGTCACCGAGATCGCTGCGAGCACTGCGGGACCCGAGCGGGTCGTCGGCCTGCACTTCTTCAACCCGCCGCCGGTGATGCCGCTGGTCGAGCTGGTGGCGGGGGCGGCGTCGAGCGCCGCGGCGCTCGGGCTCGCGCGGGCGGTGGGGGAGGCGATGGGCAAGCGCGTGATCGAGGCCGCCGACGTCGCCGGCTTCCTCGTCAACCGCTGCGGCCGCCCGTTCTCGCTGATCGCGCTGCGGCTGCTGAGCGAGCGGATCGCCGACGTCGCCCAGATCGACCGGGTGGTGCGACTCGAGGGCGGCTTCCGGATGGGTCCGTTCGAGCTGCAGGATCTGGTCGGGCTCGACACCAACCACGCGGTCGCCGAGGCGTTCCAGCGCCAGAGCTACGGAGAGCCGCGCTACCAGCCCTCGCCCGTGCAGGCGCGGATGGTCGCCGCCGGGCGCCTCGGTCGCAAGACCGGACGCGGCTGGTACTCGTACGCGCACGGCACGCGGCCGGGCGAGTACCGGCCCGAGGATCCCGAGCCGCCGGCCGGTGGCGGGGGCGACGGTCGCGTGGTGCTCGTCACCGGCGACTTGCCGGTCGCCGGTGAGCTCGCCGAAGCGACTCAGCGGGCTGGTTTCAGCGTGCGCCGCCAGGCGGGGGCGGAAGCAGAGCCGTGGCTGACGCTCGACTGTCGGGGGAGGGGCGGGGGCGGCGCCGACGCCGGCGTCGGCGCCGCCCCCGCCCCTCCCCCGACAGTCGAGCGTCAGCCACGGCTC
>JASHQV010000142.1 GCA_030038955.1 Solirubrobacteraceae bacterium | reverse complement strand
CTCGGCTTCAGCGACAAGGCGAACCTCGACGACGGCGCGATGTGGCCGACTGCGTTCGCGCTGAGCGAGCTGATCGCGGCCGACGAGGCGAGGATCATCGCGATCCTGAAGCAGGCGATCAGCTGATCGCCTGCCGGCGTGGCCGCCATCGAGCGTCTGCGCGCTCGAGTCAGTGGCGGGTCAGCCGTCGGCTGCGGGCGAGCTCGGGAACAGATCGATCCCCGCCTCCGCCGCATGTGCGACGAGCAGGCGGCTGACGAGCCGCGACAGCGCCCGCCGGTCGGACGCGGGCAGGCGCTCCAGCAACGCGGAGATGTCGGCCCCGAACCGGGCGGCGGCGTCGGCCACGAGCGATCGTCCGGGATCGCTGAGGCTGACCAGCACCGACCGTCCGTCCGTGGAGGAGTGGGTGCGGACGACCAGCCCACGGCGCTCGGCGCGCTCGACCAGCCCGCTGACGCTCGACTTGTCGAGCGCCAGCAGCCTTGCCAGCTCGTTGATCGTCGGTCTGCGATCCCGCAACACGCCAAGCAGCCGCACCTGGATCATCGACAGGTTGTGCTCGGTGGCACGCCGCTCGAGCGTGCGGTAGACGAGGAACGAGAGCTGCGCCAGGCCGTCGACGACGTTCAGCTCGCGCGTCGTTGCCGCCGTTGATGCAGCTGCCGACTGTTGCGATCGCGCGCTCACACCGAGGCAGTCTACTTGATTTAGTACGTACCACGCACTAAACTAGTACGTGGCACAAACAAAATCGTTGGCGGATGACCGTGAGATCGACGTCAACCTCCGCAGGAAGGAAACCGAGCAGATGCCGAAGATGAATGCAGCCGTGGTCACCTCGTTCGAGCGGCCGCCGCGCTACCAGCCGTTTGACATCCCGCACCCCAGCGATCAGCAGGCGCTCGTGGACGTGCTCGCCGCGGGCCTGCACCCGCGCGTGCGAACTGGTGCCGCCGGAGCCCACTACACCAGCACCGGCGCGCTGCCGATGATCCCCGGCATCGATGCCGTCGCTCGGCGGCCGGACGGCAGCCGCATCTACTTCGTCGTCGACGATCAGGTGCTCGGGACGATGGCCGACAAGACGCTTGTCGATGATCGGCGCTCGGTCGCACTGCCGGACGACGTCGACGCCGCAACCGTCGCCGCCACCGTGAACCCGGCGATGCCCGCATGGATCGCGCTGCGCCGCCGCGTTCCGATCGAGCCCGGTCAGAGCGTGCTCGTGCTCGGGGCCACCGGCAACGCGGGAGCCATGGCAATCCGCGTCGCCGGCCGGCTTGGTGCCGGTCGCGTGGTCGCCGCCGGGCGCAATCTCGAGCGCCTCAGCGCGCTGCGCTCGCTCGGTGCCGACGACAGCGTCCAGCTGACCGATGATCGCGAGGCGACCAGCCGTGCGCTCGGCGCCGCGGCCGGCGAGGTCGACATCGTTCTCGACTATCTCTGGGGCGAGCCGGCTCAGCGTGCGATCACGACGCTGCTCACGGCGCGGACGGATCGCAGCCGCGCGCTCGACTGGGTCCAGATCGGCGCCATCGCCGGTCCCACGATCGAGCTGCCCTCGGTTGCGCTGCGCTCGGCGAACTTCCGTCTCCAGGGCATGGGCCAGGGCGCTGTCCCGGAGCACGTCTACCTGGCCGAGCTCCCGGCGCTGATCGCCGAGATCGGCGCGGGCACGATCGCGATTCACGCAAACGCCACACCGTTGGCAGACGTAGAGCGGGTCTGGGCCGTCACCGACGCCCCGGGAGAGCGCACCGTGCTCGTGCCATAGCCGCCCTTAAATGAGCGAGCCCCCAGCCGGCGGAGTAGCTGATGCCGGTCTGGTGGGCGCGCTCGGAGGGAGGAGAGGAATCTCAATTTAGCTCGACATGCGCCTAGAAAGCAAAGACCATTAGTCGAGGTAAGATATAAGCTTAGCTTATGGATCTGCGGCAACTGCGGTACCTGATCGCGCTCGCGGAGGAGCTCAGCTTCACCCGTGCCGCCGCCCGCGAGCACATCGCCCAGCCCGCGCTGTCCCAGCAGATCCGCCGCCTCGAGGACGAGCTTGGACTCGCCCTGGTCGAGCGCACGACGCGGAGCGTGTCGGTGACCGACGCGGGTCAGCTGCTGATCGGGCGGGCGCGGCGCGCGCTTGCCGAGTTGGAGGCGGCCCGCGACGACCTCCTACGGCTCAAGGGAATCCTCGCCGGTCGCGTGAACGTGGGCGTCATGCACACGATGGGTCCGGTGGATATCTCGCTGCTCCTGGCGATCTTTCACGGCCGCTATCCGGAGGTGGAGCTGACCGTGCGCGAGCAGTCCAGCGAGGAGCTCGCGGAGCTGCTGCGGATTGACGAGCTGGAGCTCGCGTTCCTGTCGGTGACCGAGCGCATCGAGAGCCACGGCCTGGCGCTGCACGAGCTGGTCAGGGAGGAGCTGGTGGTGATGCTGCCGCCGGGTCATCGGCTGGCTGCGCGCAGGCGGCTGCAGATGGCCGAGCTCGCTGGGGAGGAGTTCATCAGCTACCGGACCGGCTCGCGGCTGCGCGAGCTGCTCGTCAGCGCCGCCGAGCAGGCGGGCTTCCAGCCCAACGTAAAGCTGGAGTCGAACGAGAGCGGGCGCGTCCGCCGCCTCGTCTCTCGCGGGATGGGCGTGGCGATCCTGCCTCAGTCCGACGCGCTCGTGGCGGGTGCCGAGGTGGCGGTCGCAAAGCTCACGACCCCGTCGCTCACCCGGGACATCACGCTGGCCTGGCGCGCGCAGCGGCGGCTGCCACCTGCCGCCGCTGAGTTCCTGAGCCTGGCGCGACGGACCTTCTCGGCAGTGCCTGCTGAGCAGACAGACGCGCCGGTCGCGGAGATCCGCTCCGTCGAAACCGCTTAGCCCCTGGCGCCAGCGGCAACGCTGTTGACCAAGTCCCTGCCGGCTTGCTTGGCGTCGTACAGGCGGTGGTCGGCCAGCTTCATCACCGCGTCGAGCTCCTTCGCATCGGTGCTCGTCGCCACGCCGACACTGGCCGTGACGCGCAGCTTGCCGGCCGGCGTCGTCCACGAATGCCCCCGGATCGTGTCGCAGATGCGGCGGCAGCAGGCGGTGGCGGCGTCGAGGTCGGTGAACGGCATCAGCAACACGAACTCCTCGCCGCCGCTGCGCACGACGACGTCGGATCCGCGGACGGCGGCGCTCAGCAGCTGCCCCACGCCGGCCATCACCTGATCGCCGGTCGCATGCCCGAACCGGTCGTTGATCGACTTGAAGCGGTCGATGTCGAGCACCGCCACGCTGAACGGTCCGTCCAGCCCCTCGTGACCGATGCGCGCCAGCTCCGCCGCCAGGTAGCGACGGTTGTACAGGCCGGTCAGCCAGTCGCGGTTGGCCTGGTCGTGGAGCTGCTCCTGCAGTCCCTCGAGCTGGGCCGCCCTGCGGGCAAGCTCCTCGTGTGCCTGTGCCAGGCGGCGGTTGCTCGCCGCCAGCTGGTCGCTCTCGTGGCGGGCGGCGCTGGCCTCGAGCCTCGCCCGCTCGAGCCTCAGCTGCAAGCCGGATAGCTCGCGAAACGCCTGGCGCTCGAGCTCGGCCGCCCTCGCCAGCGCGTCGTAGGCGGCTTCAAGCTTGCCCGCCTCGCGCAGCGCGCCGGCGAGCGTCGACAGGATCAGGCTGCGCATCTGCGGCACCCGATCGCCGAGCCAGGCCAGTGCGCCCTCTCCCGCCCGCTTGGCATCCTCCAGGTTGCCCAGCGCCATCCGCGCCTGGACCTCCGCGCGGACGGTCGCGCCGAGGATGTACGGGTTCGGATCCGGTTGAGATGCGAGCAGCGCGATCGCATGCTCGGCCGCGGCCAGTGCCTCGCTTGGCCGCTCCGCGCCGAGCATCACGTCCGCCTTGGTCGAGTGCAGGATCGCCTCGACGAACCGGCTCTCGGAGTGAACGGCTGCTGCCTGCTGCAGCCCCAGCTCGATCTCACGCTCCGCGCCGGCGTGATCACCGGTCTCCTGTAGGTAGCAGGCGAGATCGTTGTGGGAGATCGCCTGCTCCCACGGGTCGCCGGCCTCGACCGACATCTCGAGGAGCTGTTCGATGCGCTCGCGCAGATCGGCCACGCCGATGTTGCCGAACACCATGCAGGTGGTTCGGCGTGCGTGCACGCGCAGATCCAGGTCGCCGACGCGGTCGGCTGCGGCGATCGCTGCCTCGGCATGGCGCAGCGCCTCCGAGTAGGCGCCGGTGAAGAAGTTCAGCTGGGCCTTGAGCGCGCCGATCTCGCAGGCGGCGACCGGATCCCCGTCGTCCTTCCAGTGCCGCTCGGCCGCCACCACCAGCTCGAGCGCCCCCTCCAGGTCGCCGCGATGTGAGGAGACAGCTCCCTGTAGCGCCAGCGCCCGCGCACACAGGGCGTGGCACTCCAGTGCGCGAGCGATCTCATAGCAGCGGATCGCCTCGGCCAGCGCGCCGCCCGGATTCTCCCAGTGGCTCCGGCGCGCCTCGGTGAGCGCCTGGTCGACCCGCGCCAGCGGGTTCTCGGAGGATCGATCGGTTCGCGTCTCGAGCACGCAGGCCAAGGGAGATAGTTGGAGCTGCCCAAGAGCATTATTCGACCGCCCGCGGCGTCCACTTGAACGGCGGCTCGTGGCTGCGAACGGCCGCCGGACCTCCCGCGAGCTGCTGCGAGCCGTCTCGACGCGATCGCCGATGGCGACGGCGTCAGGCGTCGAACCCTGCGGGTACAACTTTTAGGAGGTGACCGACTCCTCTGCCGCTGCTCTC
>JASHQV010000141.1 GCA_030038955.1 Solirubrobacteraceae bacterium | reverse complement strand
GTGGGGCTCTCCTCGAGTGACTCCAACCACCTGTTCGAGCTGCTGCAGCGTCACGTGATCCGCCTCGAGAACACTGTGCGCTGGAACTGGCAGCCCGGCGACATCGCGATCTGGGACAACCGCGCTACCCAGCACTACGCGGTCTCCGACTACGACGACCAGCCGCGGCTGACGCACCGGCTCACGGTCGCCGGCGACATCCCGGTCGGGATCACCGACGATCGCGGCGCCCGCGCCCGACCGCGCCCGGCCGATGCCGGTCCACAGGTTGGGCTCGACGTAGCGTCGGACAGGCCCCCGAAGTAGAAGGGCGGGCAGCCGCCGACCGGCCGCACGCGCGGCGGGTCGAGCGTCACGTCGATGAAGTCGCCGTGGAAGTCGACGTGCTCGCCGTTCAGCAGCGCTCGCAGCACTTGCATGATCTCCAGCGTGCGGCGGTAGCGCGGCGTCGACGCGTGCCTCTCACCCGGCAGCGCCGAGGAGATGATGTTCACGGTCAGGCGGCCACCGAGGATCTGATCGATCGTCGCCAGCTGGCGGGCGAGCTGTGGCGGCCACATCTCACCCATCCGTACCGCCAGCAGCAGCTGCATGCGACGGAGCAGCGGCGCGATCCCGGCGGCAAACGCAACCGAGTCGATGCCGAGCGCATAGCCCGACGGCCGCAGCAGGTTGTCGTAGCCACCGGCCTCTGCGGCCAGCGCTATGTCCCGGCAGTGCTCCCAGCTCGACCGCAGTCCGCTGGCGGCGGCGCCGAGGAGCTCGTAGTCGTCGTCGCACAGCGCCGAGAACCACGAGATCTCGCATTCACGGCTGGCCTCTGGCACCGATACAACCGTCTGGGGTCACTTCACAGCCTCAACAGCGCCGCGCTCGACGCGAGGCCGGGCAGCAGGCCGTGACGACGCAGCACCGGAACCAGGCCCTCGCCGGCGCGATAGACCTCCTCGAGGTGTGGATAGCCGGAGAAGATGAACTCGTCGATGCCGAGCTCGTGGTACTCGGCGATCCGGTCAGCGACCTGCTGATGGCTGCCGACCAGCGCGGTGCCCGCGCCGCCGCGCACGAGTCCGACGCCCGCCCACAGGTTGGGAGCGACCTCGAGCGCGTCGGTGCGCCCATTGTGCAGCTCGACCATGCGCCGCTGTCCTTCGGACTGAGAGGCGCGCTGAACAGCCTGGGCACGCGCAATCTCATCGGGATCGAGCCCCGCGAGCAGTCGATCGGCCTGGGCCCACGCCTCCTCGGCGGTGTCCCGGGTGATCAGGTGAAGGCGGATGCCGAAGCGCAGCTCGCGTCCGGCGAGCGCCGCTCGCTCACGGACGCGATCGAGCTTCTCGGCGACGGCCGCAGGCGGCTCGCCCCAGGTCAGGTAGACATCCGCGTAGCCCGCGGCGACGTCCAGCGCGGCATCCGAGGAGCCGCCGAGGTACACCTCGGGCCAGGTCTCGGCGGGGATGATCTGGGCGCCGCGAACGTCGTAGTACTGCCCGGTGTAGTCGACGCTACCGCCTTCCCACAGACGCCGGAAGATGTGGAGGAACTCACCCGCGCGGGCGTAGCGGGCGACCTTGCCGAGGTGATCGCCGAAGCGTCGCTGCTCGACGTCGTCGCCGCCTGTGACGACGTTGAGCAACAGCCGTCCGTTCGAGATGCGCTGGTAGGTGGCCGCCATGTGGGCGGCCAGCGTGGGTGACTGCAGGCCGGGGCGGAAGGCGACGAGGTACTTGAAGCGGTCGGTCACCTGAGTGAGCGCCGCGGTCATCACCCACGCGTCTTCGCACCACGAGCTCGTCGGCGTCAGAGCCCCGGTGAACCCAAGCTGCTCCGCGGAACGGGCGATCTGTCCGATGTAGCCGATATCAGGCGCACGTTCGCTGCCCCCGGCGACCGTCCGCTTCCCGTGGGTGCCGACCGCATTGCCGAGACTGAGGTCGGTTCTCGAGTCGCCGTTGGTGGGAAGGAACCAGTGGAGGACGATGGTCATGGCCACTCAGTGGCGGCAGCGTCTCTTGGCAGCCGGCCCGCAAGGGACGCGAGGGGATTTAGTACTAATACAATTGACTTTACCAGGTTAGTTGGCTGGCCTCTCGCTCAGCTGTCGATCACGCGCCGATCGGGGCCACCTCGAGCCGGCGTCCGCACACAGCGATCGGATCTGAGAGCCGCACGGTGAGCCACTTGGAGATGCCGGGCAGGCGTAGCAGCACCCGGTTGAAGGGCAGCGCCTTGCAGGTTGGTCGGGCCGGCCAGCCGACCGAGGTCGTGGCCGCCCAGCTTGGGTCGAGCAGCGCTACCGGCGGCGTCAGGAGGTGGCCGGCGGGGATCCGCGTGAGGCGGGGGATGAGCGAGCCGCCCACCCTGCTTAGCAGTCGAACGTTCGGATAGCCGCGCAGGCCGCAGGCACCGGCGCCGGTATCACGGACCCGGAAGCTGAGGCTGAACTGCTCCGCCGTCGCCGGCCTCACCGAGCGACCCTTCACCGACAGCGCCGAGCAAATCGGCAGCACGTGCTCTGACCACAGCAGTTGGGTCAGATCGAGGGCCGGCGACAACGCCGGCCCGGAACGATCGGCGGCCACGAACTTCAGCCCGGTGCACCCGGACTCGGTCGCCTCCGCCAGCAACGTGCCACTGGCGGCGAGGAAGCGGAAGCGCAGTTGCGGCGTGGCGCCGAGGATCGCCGGGCAGCCGAGCACGGCTCCCGGCTGGACGATCCGGAAGCCGTTGAACACCGCCACCAGCCGCCGAGCCCGCGCCGGATCGGTGACGGTCGCGACCGCATAGGAGCGCCTGCCGTCCGACCGGCGCACGCTGACCACGACCGCCGCGACGGCGGCCGGCACCCGCTCCCACCGCGGCCGCGGCACCAGCCCGGCGGCGAACGAGTCGACCCGCACAGCGGTGCCGCCCCCGCTTGCCGCGGCGATCGCGAAGTCGAGCTCCGCCTCGAAGATTGCCGCCGGCAGCTTGCGGTACGAGTACGCGTGCATCCACATGTACGTGCCCGTGCGGTTGCCGCCGCTGCCCGATGACGACAGCCGCGTGCCCGCTGGCACGTGACGCCGCAGCCAGTCAAGCAGCGCGGCCGGCGTCCCCGGAGCCCGCCAGAACTGGTGCAAATCGATCAGATGCCCGATGCCCGGGCGGCTCAGCGGATGGTCGAGCACGCCGTTGGCCGCTGGGTCCGTCGCGACGCTGGTCGCACCGGCCGGCAACCGCGTCGTCGACAGCCGGTGCTGCGCAAACGCGCGGGCGACTCGCTGGTTGGCCGCAAACGTCGGCTCCGAGCTGCGTCGTGTGTGGGCGAGCCCGCGAGCGGGCGTGTGGGCTACGCCACATCCCCCGACCCATACGCAGCACGCGATCAACGCCAGTCGTCGCATCTCCTTACATGACGCTACGTCCGCTGGGCGCTCACGTCACGGCTCGGACGGGCGCCCGCGGAGAGCTCGCGGCCCCACTATTGAGGTCGCGCAGACGTTGGTGTGCCCGTGCCTACCGCGGCAGCGCTCGCTCGAGCAGCGCGAACAGCGCAGCGAAGTGCCGCTCGGCGGCTGCCTCGTTGTAGGCACCCATGTCGGACATCGTGTAGCCGTGCTGGGCGCCCTCGTAGAGCTCGGTCGTGTGGTGGACGCCGGCGTCGTCCATCGCCTGATCGAGCGTCGCGATGTTCTCCGGAGTCATGCTCTGGTCCTGGTCGGCATGGCCCCAGTACACCTCCGCGCGCACGCGGGGCGCACGCAGGTGAGGACTGTCATCGCCGTCGGTGACCATGCCGCCGGTGTGAAAGCCGCCGAGCGCGGCTACGCGATCAGGGTACGCGGCAGCGATCAGCCAGCCGAGCCTGCCGCCGAAGCAGTAGCCGGTGATCCCGACAGGCCCGTCGCTCAGCTCGGCGAGCTTATCCAGGTAGGCGCCGCCGTCGGAGGCAATCGTGGCTGGCGTGAGCGTGCCCATCAGCGGACGGAGCGTTTCGAAGAACTTGGCGCGAGCCTCGGGATCGCCGAGCGACGGCGTCTCCCACAGCGGAGCGCGGCCGGCCCGGTAGAACAGGTTCGGAGCGAGCACGACGTAGCCCTGTGCGCCGATTCGGTCGGCCATCTGCTCGATCCGCGGTCGCAGCCCGATCGCGTCGATGATGAACAGGACGCCGGGATGCGTCCGGTCGTCGTCGGGCTTGGTGAGGTAGCAGTCGGCGACCCCGTCGGGGGTCGGCACGTCGATAGTTGAGCCGTTCATCGCTGCAGCTTTGCAGATCTCGCGAGCGGCCGTGCTGTCGGACTGCGCATCTAGCGCCGTCGGGATGTGCGCCGACTCTGGTGATTGACGGTCGAGCCAATCCGGCTCAGATCGCAGCTGTGCAAGGGGATTTTCGAGGCTACGTCGACCTCGGCGGCGTAGGATGACGGGGGATGAGCGTGCGCCTCGAAGGTGGCTGCGCGTGCGGCGCGGTCCGGTACCGCTTATCGTCGCAGCCGCTGTTCATTCATTGCTGTCACTGCCTGAACTGCCAGCGACAGACGGGCAGTGCCTTCGTGATCAATCTGCTGATTGAGGCAGACCGCGTTGAGCTTCTCGCGGGGGCACCGCAGGCGATCGACGTGCCAGCGGGCGACGGCGACAGCGTGCAGAGGATCTTTCGTTGCCCAGACTGTCGGGTGGCCGTCTTCAGTTCCTACGGTTGGCCAGAGCTGTCGTTTGTCCGGGGCGGCACCCTGGATGACCCGACCGGCATCAAACCCGACGTCCATATCTACACGAGAACGAAGGTCGGGTGGCTCACACTGCCCGAGGCGACGCCTGTGTTCGAGGCCTACTACGAGATGGATCAGCTTTGGCCCGCTGAGAGCCTTCGACGTCTAGCCGCGATCCGCCAGTGCGAGTGAGCACGCCGTCGCCGATCGGGCGGCGGTTCGCGCTGCCGGTGCGGCGGCCCTCGTGCACAGCCCCACGCTGTCGCTACCCAGGCGCACGATCCGTCTTGCAGTATCGCGGTGCCGTGCCCGCCACGGCAACTGCCTGCGAGGCGACCCAGCGCTTGGAGCGCATGGGGATGAGTTGATTGGGGTTAGCCTGTCCTGGCTGATGCTGGCTGATTGGGATGAGGTGGAATGGACACGGATCGATCGCGGTCCGCTGCGCGGCTCGCGCCAGCGTCTCGGTGCGACAGCAGGCGCCGCGCGCGCTGGTCTGAGCCGGTACAGGATGGGTCCCGGCGAACGCGCGATGCCGGTGCACGTCCACGCCGACGAGGAGGAGCTGTTCTACGTGCTTGGCGGGAGCGGCCTGAGCTGGCAGGCCGGTCGGGTCTACCGGGTCGGCGCGGGTGATTGCATCGTCCACCGCGCCGGCGGCGAGGCGCACACGATCGTCGCCGGTGACGACGGCCTCGAGGTGCTCGCGTTCTCCAGCGGCAGCGATACGGGGTTGACGTGGCTGCCACGCGCGAACGCCTGGTGGATGGGGCCGCGGTGGCTACCGTCCAGCGGCCCGAGCCCGTTTCAGCTGGAGGCGGCGGCGGGTGAGCTCGAGCTGCCCGAGCCCGAGCAGGAGCGCCCGGCGACGATCGTCGCGACGCACACAGTCTCGCCGCAACAGATGCGCCACGGCGAGGTGGACAGCGCGTGGCGCGAGCTGGGTGTCGCGGCCGGCTCGCTCGTGAGCGGGATCAACCACGTGGAGGTCGCACCAGGCGCGTGTAACTGTCTGTTTCACTGCCACGGCGCCGAGGAAGAGATGTTCGTCGTGCTCGGCGGCAGCGGCACGCTGAGGCTCGGCGACGAGCGCCACCCCGTCGAACCCGGTCATGTCGTCGCGCGGCCGCCAGGAACCGGTGTCGCCCATCAATTCATCGCCGGCGACAGCGGCATGACACTGCTTGCCTGGGGCACCCGCGAGCCGAACGACATCGCCTGGCACCCTGACTCGAACAAGGTCGACCTGCGCGGAATCGGGATCAAGGCTCGCATCGAGCCGCTCGACTACTGGGACGGCGAGGGATAGAGGGGCGCGTCTCCTCGACGCGATCTACCTCTAGTCCGCCCGCAGGGGCCCCAAGGAAGGGGCGCTGTGCGCCTCGGGGATCGCCGGAACAGGCGAAAGGGTGTTGCTATCGGTGATGCTCGGGGTGCGCGAGCCAGGACTGGTTGGCGCTCGGTCGTGACCCGACCGGCCGGGGACTGCCCGGCCCGCAGCTGAGCGTCGCCGACGGCGCCCCGGGGCTTCTATCCGATGAAGTGTGGTCGGTCGGGGTGACCGACGGACCCCGTTTGGGCCAGAGAGGACACCCATGACTGGGAGCATCGAAGGTGGCTCATCGTTGAAGACGGACTGCGTGAGTCCGGAGCGTCGCCGACGCCATTCCGACAGTGGGTCTGACGGGCCGCCGGATGAGATCCGCAAGAAGGTCGCGGGCCAGCTCGACGAGGACGCGTTCCAGCGGGCTTTCCAAGGGCTGAAGCGCGGGACCATCGGCTCGATCAACTTGCGCTTGCGATCCAGCGTCAACCCGCGCTAGACAGACCAGCCACCGGACGCACAGGACCTGCTCGACGACGGCAACACCGAGGAGCTAATTCGCCTGCAAAACACGGGCTCCTTCAAAACCTAACGGAGCACGAATAGAGCGCACCGCACCGACATACCACGTTGTGTACGGACAGCACCTCAGGTTCTTGCTGGAATCTGGCAAAAATTGCCTACTTGACAGAGGCGGTCAGGGGGTTCAAGATCTCCCGTCATCTTGTCCGTACTGATTTTCCAGCGTTAGGGCTGGCCAGTGTCTCGAAGCCCGATGCAGCTGCCGTCGACGCAGATCGACCGTCAGTCACCGGTGCCCTACTACTTCCAGCTCTCCGAGCTCCTCGAAGCCGAGATCGTGAGCGGACGCTGGAAGCCCGGCGCTCGGCTACCGGCCGAGCCGGAGATCTCCAAGCGACTCGGCCTTTCCCGGACGACGATTCGCCAGGCACTTGGTCGTCTGGAGCAGAGGGGACTCGTCCAGCGACGAAAGGGACAGGGCACGTTCGTCGCCGAGTCGGAGCCCAGGACCTGGCTCTTGCAATCATCGGGTGGCTTCTTTGAAGAAGAGTTCGGGCGGATGGGACGGCTCGTCAGATCCGAGGTCTTGCGCTCGACCGTCAGAGGCCCGTTGCCACCGTGGGCCACTTCAGCGCTCGGACTCGCTGGGCCCGAGGGCGGCACCCTCGAGCGCGTCCGATCGGTCGACGGCTTGGTCGCGATGTACGTCGTAAACCACCTCCCACCGGGACTCGCCGAGCAGGTACTCCCGCTTGACGATCCGAACGAGTCGCTCTATCAGCGACTGAAGGACCGTGCGGACACCGAAACTGCCGGCGGTCGCCGCATGCTCGAGGCCGTACGCGCTCAGGAGCGACTCGCGATGCTCCTAGAGCTCCCCGTCGGCGCCCCATTGATCTTTGTCGAATCAGTGAGCTGGGACCGAAACCTCCGACTCTTCGACTGCTACCAAGCATGGCTTCGTAGCGACCGAATGCGGATTGATGTCTCAGTCTCCTCGTCGCCGTTCACGCATCAGTTCGTAACACCCAAAATCGCTGGCGCTACCAGGTGAGTGGTTCCCAGCGGCCCCGGCACGACGTGCCACCCGTATAGGAGGAGCAATGGAGGAGACCGGAAATGCGTCGTCGGTAGCAGCCACCACCACCACCGACGCCGCAGCGCCCGAAAGCGTGCTCGTCGCCAAGACAAGGCTCGAGGGCGGCGCTCTACGCCTTCCGGAAGCACTGATGCAGAGCGTCACTGAAACCGCTCCAGCGTTCACCTTGTTCTTCTTTATCCAGGGCACCGTGGTGCTTGCGGGTCTCGCCACGCCTTTCGTATTCCTCGTCGGCATTGTCATCATGGTGCTGCTGGCGGTTACGCTCGCCCAGATTGCGAGATACCTTTTCTCTGCCGGTGGGTTCTTCACATGGGTAAGCCGAGGACTTCATCCTCGAGTCGGCTGGTTTATCGGCTGGCTGTATGCCCTATATACTCCGCTACTGCCTGGTCTCGTTCTTGGACTTGTCGGCTACATATCGGACCAGTTCTTCAAGGCCAACTATGGCTTTTCGGTTCCGTGGGAATGGTGGGTCCTTGGCGGCGTAACCATTTGCGCGCTTGTCTCGTATCGCGGTATCAAGCTCAGCGGCCGTGTGCTGCTAATTACTGGCACGGTTGAGATAGTGATCATGCTGACTCTCGCGGCCTGGGGACTGGCGAGCCCCGGGAAAGGAGGGTTCAATCTTTCAGGGTTCAACCCAAGCGCTGCCCCGACTTCGCATGGACTCTATCTCGCGGTGATCTTCGCGATCGTCGCGTACACGGGATGGGAGTCGGTTGCCTCACTGGGCGAGGAGACCGAAAACCCGAATCGCAACATCGGAATAGCCATGTGGGCCTCGGTCCTAACGCTAGGGATAATATTCTCGTTCTTCGCTTGGGGAGCGCTTGTCGGATGGGGCACGTCGCAAGCGACCTCGTTTGGGTCTGCTACCAACAATCCGTTGTTGACTTTGGCGCACCGGTACTGGCACGGTGCTGACATAATTCTGCTCGTCGCGTTGTGGAACTCCGGCGTTGCGGGATCACTCGCTCTCTTCAACCAGAGTACCCGTATGTGG
>JASHQV010000140.1 GCA_030038955.1 Solirubrobacteraceae bacterium | reverse complement strand
ATCACGAACAGGCAGGCGGTGATCGCGAGCCCGATCAGCGCGCACAGGTAGAAGTGCCACCATGCCGGCGCGGGATGGCCGCTCGAGGCGTACGTCAGGTCGTGCATCAGCCAGCGCGTGGCCGGGAGGAAGATGATCGCGGCGATCAGGGCAGAGGTGATCAGCCCCGCGTACAGCGCCCGCTCGATGTTGTCGCGCCCGGCGCGCACCGCGAACGTGCCGATGATCGAGGCGACGATCGAGACCGCGCCGAGCACCAGCGGGTAGATCGCCACCGCCGCCTGCTGGTGCAGCAGCAGCACGCCGAGCAGCATCACCGCGACCGCGGTCACCGCGTAGGTCTCGAACAGGTCCGCGGCCATGCCGGCGCAGTCGCCCACGTTGTCGCCCACGTTGTCGGCGATCACCGCCGGGTTGCGCGGGTCGTCCTCGGGGATCCCGGCCTCGATCTTGCCCACCAGGTCGGCGCCGACGTCCGCGGCCTTCGTGAAGATGCCGCCGCCGAGCCGGGCGAACACCGAGATCAGCGAGCCGCCGAAGCTGACGCCGATCAGCGCGCTGACCGCGTCGTGCTGGCTCTCGCCGACGATCCACGTGAGCACACCGTAGTAGCCGGCGACGCCGAGCAGCGCCAGCCCCACGACCAGCAGGCCGGTGACGGCACCGCAGCGGAAGGCGACGTCGAGGCCGCTGGCGACGCCCTTGCGGGCGGCCTCGGCGACGCGCGTGTTGGTGCGCACCGACATGTTCATGCCGGTGTAGCCGGCTGCCGCCGACAGCAGGCCGCCGACGGCGAAGCCGATCGACACGCGGATGTTCTGCAGCGGGATCAGCAGGATGAAGACGATCACGCCGATCCCCGCGATGATCGTGTACTGGCGGTTGAGGTAGGCGCTGGCGCCCTCCTGCACGGCCACTGAGATCGAGTGCATGCGCTCGTTGCCGGGCGACAGCGCCAGCAGGGACCGCGAGGTGAGGACGCCGTAGGCGACCGCCGCCCCCGCACAGACGAGCGCGACGATGACGCCGTGGTGCGTCAGGAAGCTGGACAAAGATTTCCTCCGGGAAAGCTGGTTCGGGAGTAGCGCCGGGCGCTCAGGCCAAACGCAAGGGCCACCACCCGCGGTCCGGATGGCGGCCCGGGAACTTCAGAGGCGCGGCAGTTTACCGACCGGTAGAGCGGAACGGCGTCCAGGCAGGAGCCGTACGGAGCCGCCCGCCAGCTACTGCCCGGGCACCCACAGACGGCCGCTGCGCTGGGCGGGGCCTGGTTCGCCTGGCTTCACCGCCGGCGGCTGTTGGCCCGCCGGCTCCGGACCACCTGTCCCCGGGGCGGCGCCCGGAGACGCCGGTCCGGGCGTGCCGCCGGACGCGGCCGGTCCGGCTCCGGAAGCTGCGGCGCCCGGAGCCGGAGACCCAGCTCCCTCGGCCGCAGGCTCCGACCCGCCGATCTGGACGAACGCGAGCTGCAGCTGGGACAGGGCCTCGCGCAGCGGGCGCGCCTGGTCGGGAACGGCCGCCTCGAGCATCGGCATCAGCGCCCGCACCGACTCGATCGCCAGCCTTACCTGGGCGGGGTCACGCTCGGATTCGGTGCCCGGCACGAGACCGGTCCGGCGCATCCCGAGGTTGACCATCGTCACGACGTTGTCGAGCAGCACGTGCTCGACCCGCACCTGCCTCAGCTGCTCCTCGTATGCAGCCCGGAGCTGCTCCTCGCTCGGCTGACTCTGACTGGCGCTCATCTTCACCTCCGCACAGCTGCCATGCCCTGAGCATACGTCGCGCGCGTCTGCTCGACGGAGGCCGCGTACACCTCGGCGAGCGAGTTGCCGTCGCGCAGCTGGGCGCGCTGGCGCTGGGCGCCGTTGAGGGCGGGCAGCTCCACCTCCAACCCAAGCTCGGCGCGGACCGGCTCGCTCCACTCGAGCAGCCGCTCGATCGCGGCCCGGGCCGGGTATGGCGCACGGCTGTCGAGGTCCAGCAGCTCGCCGTCGAGGCCGAAGCGGATCGCCCGCCACATGTTCTCCTCCAGCAGCCGCGCCGGAAGATCCCGCGAGCGCACGCCGGCGTCGACGTCACGCGCCGCCTGGGCGACGCAGGCGACGATCAGCGCCGCCAGCGCCTCGGACTCGCCAGCGGTCAGCTGCGAGTCGCAGATCCGCACCTCCACCGTCCCGAACGTCAGGTGCGGGCGGATCGACCACCACACCTGCGTGTACTCGACGATCGAGCGCGTGTCGGCGAGGAACGCGACGTAGTCGGCGAACTCGCGCCAGCCGCCGAATGCGTCCGGGATCCCGCAGCGCGGGAAGCTGCGCGTGAACGTCTGCGTGCGGGCGCTGTGCAGCCCCGAGTCGCGACCGTCGAGGAATGGCGAGCTGGCGGAGATCGCCAACAGCAGCGGGAGCACCGGGCGCATCCGGTCGCACACCCGGACGGCGCGGTCGGCGCCGCGGATGCCGACGTGCAGGTGCAGCGCGAACGTGTTGTTGCGCCAGGCGACGTACTGCAGATCGTGCTCGACACGTCGGTAGTGCTCGATCTCGACGATCTGCTGCTCGCGGTAGTCGGCCCACGGGTGCGTGCCGCTGGCGCCCAGCGCCACGCCCTGCTCCGCGGCGAGCGCGAACAGCCGGCGGCGACGCTCGCGCTGGGCCTCGGTGGCGGCGTGAAAGTCATCGGCGCGGCCGGAGCGGATCTCGATCTCCGAGCGGATCAGCTCGCCGGTGATCGCGTCGTACAGGATCGGGTCGAGCGCGGCGGCCGCCCGCAGCTCGTCGAAGCGCCCAACCATGTCGAGCGTGACCGGATCGAGGATCGCGAACTCCTCCTCGATCGCGATCGTGAAGTCGGAGGCGCCCTCGAACACGGAGCGCCCCGCGTCCAGGTCGATGCTCATCGTCGAAACGCTAGTCGGTCATCCGGGCCGCCACTTCGGGTGGAGTCTTCCTTGCGGCCCACTAGGTCAGGTAGAAGTACAGAGCGTAGAGCAGGTCCGCGGCCGGGCTCGAAGCGTGAACGGCGACGTCGGGGGGGACGTCCAACAGCGCCTCCGAGTAGTTGAAGATCACGCGCACCCCAACCGCGATCAGCCGGTCGGCGAGCGACTGCGCGGCGCTGGCGGGCACCGCCAGCACGCCGACGACGACGTTCTCGGCGCGCACGACGTCCAGAAGCTCGGGCAGATCGTGGACGGTCAGCTTGCCGATGCGGGTGCCGACCTTGGCGGGATCGATGTCGAACAGCGCGACCACGCGGAAGCCGTGGTCGGCGAACACGTCGGAGCTGGCGATCGCCGTGCCGAGGTGACCGGCGCCGAACAGGGCGATGTTGTGCTGACCCGAGGTGTGCAGGATCTTGCGGATCTGGTCGACCAGCGAGTTGATGTTGTAGCCGACGCCGCGCTTGCCGAACTTGCCGAAGCCGGACAGGTCGCGGCGGATCTGGGTGGAGTTGACGTGCGTGTAGTCGGCCAGCTCCTGGGAGGAGATCGTCGTCTTGCCCATCTTGTGGGCCTGCGTGAGCACCTGCAGGTAGCGCGACAGGCGGGCGGCGACGCCCAGCGGCAGCTTCTCGCCGTGCTCGAAACTCTCGTCGTCGACGATCACCTGCGCCACTCTACTGAGCAGCCCGGCTCGTCAGTGGCTGCGTGCCGGCGGAGCACAGCGCGTCAGTCGGCGTGCGCGGATGGCTCCTGCAGGGCGCGCTCGAACGCGCGCTCGTCGAGCGACAGCTCGAACGCCTCGCGGCCGTCGATCGCGACCACCGGGATCCGCTCCAGGTAGCGTGCCAGCAGGCGCGCGTCGCGCTCGATGTCGCGCTCGTGCAGCTCGAAGGCGACGCGCGTGCGCACCCGCTCGATCACCGCGCGCGCGTCGTCGCACAGGCAGCAGCCGGGGCGACTGTAGAGCGTCACCGAGCGCCCGCTCATGCCGCCTGGAGCTGCCGCTCGCCGGTCGCGTACACATCCTGCTGCAGGTAGTGCGGGAACTCGAGCGGACGCGTGAAGCGGGCGGCGCTGGCGATCATCGCGGCGTTATCGGTGCACAGCTCGCGGGGCGGGATGTCGAGCTCTGTGCCGAGCGCCGCGATCGACTCGCGCAACGGCCCGTTCGCGGCGACGCCGCCGCCGACCGCCAGCCGCGCGTGCCCGGTCCGCTCGAGCCCGCGCCTGACGCGGATCGTCAGCGCCTCGACGATCGCCCGCTGGTAGGAGGCCGCAAGGTCGGCCCGGCGCCGCTCGGCCTCGACCTCTCCGAGGTCCCTCAGCTTGTACAGCAGCGCCGTCTTCAAGCCGGCGAACGAGAAGTCGAGACCCGTGAGCCGGCGCGCCGTCGGGAAGTCGTACGCGTGTGGATCGCCGCCGGCCGCGAGCCGCTGTAGCGCCGGCCCGCCCGGATAGCCGAGCCCGAGCATGCGCGCGCCCTTGTCGAACGCCTCGCCGGCGGCGTCGTCGAGCGTCTGCCCGAGAACCCGCACGGACTCCCAGTCGTGGCCGCGCACGTCGGCCAGCAGCGTGTGACCGCCGCTTGCCAACAGCGCCAGGAACGGCGGCTCGAACGGGTCTGGCTCGAGCCACGAGGCGGCGACGTGGCCATGGAGGTGGTCGACCGGCGCGAACGCCAGCCGGCGGGAGGCGGCCAGCGCCTTGGCGGCCGAGAAGCCGACGAGCAGCGCCGCCACCAGCCCGGGGCCCTGGGTCGCGGCGACCAGCTCGACGTCGTCGAGGCTCACGGCGGCATCCGCCAGCGCCTGCGCGAGCGCAGGACCGAGCAGCCGCAGGTGATGGCGCGAGGCGATCTCGGGGACGACGCCGCCGTAGCGGTCGTGGATCCCCTGCGAGGAGATCACGTTGGCGAGCATCTCACCGCGTCGGTCGACGATCGCCACGCAGGTGTCGTCGCAGCTCGTCTCGACCGCCAGGATCAGGCCACGCCCGGTGGTCACGCGGCCCCCCGGCGGGCTACGCCGCGCGGTCGCGTGGCGCCGCGCATGCCGGCTGTCACGCGGCCTCCCACGGGGCGCCGATCGCGCGCCACATGATGATCGCGTCCTCGCCCGTGTCCGTGTAGTAGCGCCGGCGGGTGCCGACGGTACGGAAGCCGTAGCGCTCGTACAGCTTGATCGCGCCGGTGTTGGAGACGCGTGCCTCGAGCGTCACGCTGGCGTCGGCGCCGACCCGCTCGAACATCGCGTCCAGCAGCGTGCTGGCGATCCCCTGGCGACGACGAGCGGGGTCGACGGCGACGTTCATCAGGTGGAAGGCCTCGGCGTAGCGGGCGCAGATCAGGTAGCCCGCCAGCTCGGCGCCGTCGACCGCGGCGAGGCAAACCCCGGAGGGCTTCGACAGCTCCAGCACGAACATCGACAGCGACCACGCGGTCGGGAACGAGCGCCGCTCGATCGCCAGCACCCTGGGCAGGTCCGCGTAGGTGAGCGGTCTGATCGCGATCGAAGCTGTGGTCATCTGCGCCTGGCGACCTCGGCGTCCGGCAGTCTCAGGTACAGCGGCTGGACGGCGTCCGCCTCGCCCGGGGCCAGACCGGCCGCCAGCTGGCAGTGAGCCAGCGCCGAGACCCGATGCAGGCCGGAGTCCTCGGTGGGAACGAGCACGCCGCGACGCCGGAGATCTGCAGCGAATTTTACTGCCCCGTCGCCGACCGCCATGGCTCCCGGCCCGAGCATCGCGGCGACCCGCTCGAGCTCGGCCGGCACGACCACGGATGGATCCACGGCGGGGCGGTCGCGAACCGGCGCGGCGCCGGCGCGCCAGGCGGCGACGAACGCCTCGCCGCGGCGCGCGTCGAGCACGGCGAGGATGTCGCGGTCGGGGTCGGCGGCCCGGGCGGGCAGCGCCAGCGCCGCTAGCGTCGAGACGCCAAGCAGCGGCAGCTGCAGGGATCGCGCGAGCGCGGCTGCGGTGGCGATCCCGATTCGCAGGCCGGTGAACGTTCCCGGCCCGACGCCGACCGCGAGCCGTTCCACCTGCTCCCAGCCCGAGCCGGCGTGCTCCAGGGCCTGCTCGATCAGCTCGAGCAGTCGCCGCGTGTGGTTGGGGCGGGCGCCGGGCGGCGGGTCGTCGCGGAGCTCGATGGGGTCGCCAAGCCCGGAGAGGGCCGTCGTCGTCGTGGCCGGCGGGTGGCGCTCGCCGACGGGCACGTCGGCGAGCGCCACAGCGGTGGCCGGCGTCGCCGTGTCGAACGCGAGGATCCTCACCGTAGCTTGCCGCTACCGGCCCTGATTGGCGACATGCACGAGTCGCTGATCGTCGCCGGCGTGGCTCAGCTGCACGCGCCGTGCGATCCGCCCGAGCGCCCCGATCTCGGCCTCGGCAGCGTCCGGCCACTCGACGAACGTGATCGTGTCGGGGCCGACGTAGTCGGCCAGCAGGTCCGGATCCTCATCCCGCAGCGAGCCGACCCGGTAGAGGTCGAGATGCCCGACGGCGGTGCCGCCGGCGGACGGGTAGCGCTGCCCGATCGTGAACGTCGGGCTGGTGACCGGGACCGTCACCCCCAGCGCCCGGCAGGCGCCGCGCACGAACGTCGTCTTGCCGGCGCCGAGCTCGCCGCTGACCAGCACCACGTCGCCGCCGTGCAGGCCGGCGGCGAGCTCGGCGCCCAGCTGCTCGGTCTCCCGCGCGGAGTGAGACCGGCGGCCCGTCGGTGGATGCTCAGCGATCTGCGACACTCTAAAGACGTTTCTGACCGGGGCGGCGCCGGCGCAAGCCGGCGCCGCCCCGGAGCGTCTGCAGCGACACCGGCGAGCGCGGATGAGCGCGGCCGTCCGGTCCCTCCCCTCCGCTACCGTCAAGGCGATGCGCAAGCGGATTCAGCCTGTCCTGGAGAGGCTGCAGGGGTCCGACACGGCCAAGGCCGCCGGGCTGGCCGGGGCGATGATCGCCAACAACGTGATCGCGCTCGGTTCGTCGATCGTGTTCGCGCGGCTGCTGAAGGACAACTATGGAGCGCTGGCCGCGCTGGTCAGCTACCTGCTGATCCTGACCGTGTTCGGACAGGCGATGCAGGTCGCGACCGCACGCGAGGGCGTGCTCGGCCACCTCGGCGTCGGCGAGCAGCTGCTGGCGACGCTCGAGCGGTGGGGCCGGTCGATGGCGGTGTTCACGCTGATCGTGACCGCCGGGTCGGTGCTGCTGCGCCAGCCGATCGCGGATCTGGTCGGCGTCAGGCACAACGCGTGGGCGGCGGCGGCCGGCGTCCCCGCCGGCTGCATGTACCTGGAGGTGTCGATCCTGCGCGGCGCGCTGCAGGGGATCGGCGACTACCGGAGCGTCGGCATCAGCCTGATCGGCGAGCAGGGCTCACGCCTGGTCGGCGGCGCCGTGCTGGCGCTGATCGGGCTCGGCGTCGGCGGCGCCTACCTTGGCTCGCTGTTCTCCTACGTGGCGATGTCGAGCTACTGCGCCTGGCGGTTGTACGGGCAGCTGGCGGGTCCGGGCCGCCGGCGCTGGGCGGTCCGCGGGACCGCACGCGCGGCCATCGGACTGGGGCAGCACGTGTGGGGCGCGTGGGTGCCGATCGCCGGGCTGGCCGTGATCCAGTTGCTGCAAAACCTCGACCTGATCACCGCCAAGCACCAGTTCTCGAAGAGCGTGGCGAGCTCGTATGCGGTTGCGGCGGTCGCCGCCAAGGTGATGATCTGGGTGGCGATGGGCGCCGGCTTCTACCTCGTGCCGGAGACCTCGCGTCGTCGCGCCGGCGGCGAGGACACGCGCGCGGTGCTGCTGAAGACGCTCGCGATCATCGGCGTGTGCGCGCTCCCGTGCCTGGCGGTCTACGCGTTCGCCGCGCACCCGCTGCTGTCGATCGTGTTCGGCAAGAAGCTCGCGATCGCCTCATCCTCGCTGCTGCCGCTGGGAGCGGCGTTCACGGTGCTGGCGGCCACCTACCTCGCGGTCCAGTACATGTTGGCGCTCAAGCGGGTCGCGTTCCTCGGCGCGATCGCGGCCGTCGCCGTGGTCGAGCCGGTGCTGCTGCTGCAGGCCCCGCGGCATCCCGCCGCGTTTGCCTCGGTGGTGCTGGGGGTGCAGGCGGTTGGCGCGGTGCTTGCCTACGCGATGGCGCTGTTGAAGCGGCCAGCGGTGAGGGGCGGTCGTTCCGGCGAGGCCGGAACGACCGCCCCTGCCGCCTCGGCCACCGACGCCGACGCGGACGCGATCACGGCCGAGCCGGTCAGCTGAAGGCTCGCGCGAGGATCGGGGTGGGGTTGGGGGCGGTTCCGCCCCCAACCCCACCCCGATCTGTGGATGAAAATTGGTCTATAGACCAATTTTCATCCACAGATCGCCTCAGAACAGGCCGAGCTGCTGCTCGGCCGCCGCGACCAGGTCGTCCGTCTCTGGGGCAGGCTCGGGCACCGACTCCACCGGCTCGGGCTGCGGCGGCGCGCCCTGCGCCAGCAACTCCGGGATGCGCGCGAAGTCGGTTCGCAGCGTCTCCAGCGTCGCCGGCGTGTACAGCGCCGCGGCGGGGTGGAACAGCGGGTACAGGCGCACGGCACGCGGACCGATCACCCGCACCTCGGCCTGGCCGTGCAGCCGCGAGATGCCGGTTGGATCGGCGCGCAGCAGCTTCGTCGCGAAGTTGCCGAGCGTGCAGATCACGATCGGCTCGATCAGGTCGATCTGGCGGAACAGGTAGGGCTGGCAGCTGTCGAGCTCGTGCGGGTATGGATCGCGGTTGTCGGGTGGCCGGCATTTGATCGTGTTGCAGATGAACACGTCGCCGCGCTCGAGCCCGATCTCGGCCAGCAGCCTATCCAGCAGCTTGCCGGCCTGGCCGACGAACGGAAGCCCCTGACGGTCCTCGTTGGCGCCGGGCGCCTCGCCCACGAACATCAGGTCGGCGTCGGCGTTGCCGGCCCCGAACACGACGCGCGTGCGCGTCTCGTGCAGGGGGCAGCGAACGCAGCCCTGCGCCTCCTCGAACACTGCCTTCAGCAGCTCGCGGCGCTGTGAAGCGCTCCTCACCGCGGAGATGGTAGGCGAGGCGCCAGCCGGAGGGTGGGCAAGACCACGGTCTGTGGGTACTATTCGTGGCAGCGGCCGTCACCGTCCGGGACGGACCGCGGAGGGCTTCCCGGCAGAACGGGAGGCCTCTGGTTCCCAGAGCCCATCAGTGGCCGGTATCTCCCGAGGAGAACTGGACTGCGCCCCGTCAGCGACATACCCACCCTCGCCGTGATCGGCGCCGGCCGCCTTGGCCGCGCGATCACCGCGCAGCTGGTCGCGACGGGACTGTCGGTGGACGGGCCGCTCGCTCGCGGCGCCGACGGTGACGGTTGCGAGGCGGTGCTGCTGTGCATTCCCGACGCCGAGATCTCGCGGGCAGCGGCAGTCGTTGCGCCGGGGCGGCTGGTCGGCCACTGCTCCGGGGCGAGCGGTCTCGATGTGCTTGCGCCGCACGAAGCGTTCTCGTTGCATCCGTTGATGACCGTGACCGCTCGCGGCGCCGATCTTCGCGGTGCCGGCGCCGCCGTCGACGGCTCCTCCCCGCGGGCGCTGGCCGTGGCGCGAGCGCTCGCGCAGCGCGTCGGGATGGAGCCGGTGGAGATCGCCGCCGCCGACCGCGGCGCCTACCATGCCGCGGCTTCGATCGCGTCGAACTTCCTGGTCACGCTCGAGGCGGCGGCCGAGCGGCTGGCCGCCAGCGCCGGCGTCTCGCGGCAGCTGCTGGTGCCACTCGTGCGGGCGACCGTCGACAACTGGGCCGAGCTCGGGGCCGAGCGGGCGCTGACCGGCCCGGTCGCCCGCGGCGATGCGGCCACCGTCGCCGCCCAGCGCCAGGCCGTCGCGGCACGCGCGCCCGAGCTGCTGGAGCTGTTCGACGCGCTCGTAGGCGCGACCGCGTCGCTCGCGAGCGCTCCCGCGTCACGCGATCGGAGGGCGGCATGAACACGGTCCGCACGGTCGCCACACTGCGAGCGGCACTGGCGGAGCCCCGGCGCACCGGCGCCCGGATCGGGCTCGTGCCGACGATGGGCGCGCTCCACGCCGGGCACCTGTCGCTGATCGAGCGAGCGCGGCAACAGTGCGACGTGGTCGTGATGTCGCTGTTCGTCAACCCGGCGCAGTTCAACGAGGCGAGCGACTTCGCGGGCTATCCGCGCGACGAGGCACGTGACGCGGCGCTGGCCGCGGAGGCCGGGGTCGACCTGCTGTTCGCGCCGTCGGTCGAGGAGGTCTATCCACCCGGCTTTGCCACGACCGTGTCGGTCTCCGGGCTGACCGATCGCCTCGAGGGGGCGTACCGCGGTCAAGGCCACTTCGATGGCGTCACCACGGTCGTCACGAAGCTGCTGAACATGGTCGCGCCCGATGTCGTCTACTTCGGCCACAAGGACATCCAGCAGGTCACGGTGATCAGGCGCCTGGTGCTCGATCTCGACCTGCCGCTGCGGATCGAGACCTGCCCGACCGTCCGCAACGCCGATGGTCTCGCGCTGTCCAGCCGCAACGCGCACCTGTCGCCGGCCGAGCGCGACCGCGCGCTGTCGCTGTCGCGGGCGCTGCGAGGCGCGGCCGATGCGGTTGCCGGGGGCGAGCGCGACGCCGCGGCGATCCGCGGTCAGGCACTCGCGGCGCTGAGAGCCGCCGGCGTCGAGCCGGAGTACTTCGAGCTGGTGGCGCCCGACACGTTGGAGCCCGTTGACGCCGTCGAGCGCCCGGTGCTGGCGCTCGTCGCTGCGCGGGTCGGCCGCACCCGCCTGATCGACAACCAGCTGTTGACCCTTGCCGGCAGCCAGGCGCCGGCGCGACAGAGCGAGCTGATCACCTAAGGAGGAAGAAGATGTCCGCCGCACCCCCCCACATCGCCGTTCCCGAAGACGCCTCGCGTCTGCCGGTGACGCTGCCGATCCTGCAGGAGAAGAAGCGTCTCGGCGAGCCGATCGTGATGGTTACCGCCTATGACTTCCCCAGCGCCAGGGCAGCCGAGGCCGCGGGCGTCGACGTCGTCCTGGTCGGCGACTCGGGCGCGATGACCGTGCTCGGCTATCCGTCGACGGTCGCCGTCACGACCGACGAGCTGCTCGTGCTCGCCCGTGCCACGCGGCGCGGCCTGCGCACCCCGTTTCTTGTCGCCGACCTGCCGTTCGGGTCCTACGAGGCGTCCGACGAGCAGGCCGTGGCGACTGCGCTGCGGTTCGTCAAGGAGGCCGGCGCCGATGCGGTCAAGCTCGAACGCGGCAACGACACCTCGGTGGCGCGGGCGCGCGCGATCGTCGCCGCCGGGATCCCGGTGATGGGCCACGTCGGCCTCACGCCGCAGACCTCCACGGCGCTGGGCGGCTACCGCGCTCAGGGTCGCAGCGGCAGCGCTGCGCTGCAGATCGCGCAGGAGGCGCTCGCGCTGGAGCGGGCCGGCTGCTTCGCGATCGTGTTCGAGGCGATCCCCGCCGCCGTCTCCGATGCGCTCGTGCCACTGCTCGAGGTTCCCGTGATCGGTATCGGCGCCGGGCCGGCCACCGATGGCCAGGTGCTGGTGTTCCACGACCTGCTCGGGATTCGCGAAGGTCGCGGAGCTCGCTTCGTGCAGCGCTACGCGGAGCTGCAGGGGGAGATGAATGGAGGCGTCGCCGCGTTCGCCTCCGATGTCCGCGAGCGACGGTATCCGCGCCCCGAGCACGGCTACTCGATCGACCCGTCGGAGCTTGACCTGTTCCGCTCCGAGCTCGGTGCACTGGCGGCGCCCGCGGCGGACCCGCGCTGACAGCGACGCGGACGCGTCGGACTTCCTGGACGCGCCGCAACACCAACAGGTCGCACGCCGGGCGCCGCCGGTCATTACCATGGGCGCGTGCCCAGGCTGCCGCAGGTCTTCGCCCCGCGGGATCGCGTCTACTTCGAGCTGCTCGAGGAGGCCGGGCGAAACGTGCTGCGCTCCTCCGAGCTGCTCGACGAGATGCTCAGTGGCTATCCCGACAGCAGGCTGCTCGCCCGGGACATCCGTGACTGCGAGCACGAGGGCGACCGGATCACCCACGACATCATCGACCGCCTCAACCACACGTTCGTCACCCCGATCGACCGGGAGGACATTCTCGCGCTGTCATCGGCGCTTGACGACGTCGTCGACTACATCGAGGAGGTGGCCGACTACCTCGGGCTGTACAAGATCGAGGCGCCGATGGACCAGGCGGTCAAGCTCGCGCGGGTGCTGCGCGCGGCCTCCAAGCAGGCGTCCGCGGCGATGCCGCGGCTGCGCGGCTTCCACGACCTCTCCGAGCACACGGTCGAGATCAACCGGCTCGAGAACGAGGGTGACCGGATCGCGCGCGAGGCCGTGGCGTCGCTGTTCGACGGCGGCATCGACCCGATGGTCGTGATCCGCTGGAAGGACTTGTTCCAGCGGCTCGAGGACGCGATCGACGCGATCGAGCGCGTCGCGTACATCCTCGAGGGCGTAGTGATCAAGAACTCGTAGCCGGCCTCACTGCGGCTCGCGCACCGATCTCAGCACCCGCGCGGGGGCGCCGGCGGCGACCGAGAACGCCGGGATGTCGTCGGTGACCACCGAGTTGGCGCCGATCACGCAGCGCTCGCCGATCGTCACGCCGCTGGTCACGACCACGTGCGCGCCGCACCAGACGTTGTCGCCGATCCGCGTCGGCCCCTTGCTCGTGAACCCCTGCCAGGGGACGGGTCGCTCGAAGTCGTCGAAGCGGTGGTTGGCGTCGGTCACGAGGCAGCCGTTGGCGAGCATGCAGTGCTCGCCGATCTCGACCAGCTCGAGCGCGGCCACCATCACCCCCAGGTTCAGGAACGTCCCCGCGCCGATCCGCACCCGCGCGGGCGCGGGCGCGGTGATCCACACGTCGGGCTCGAGCAGCACCTGCTCGCCGATCTCGAGCCGCCCCTGCCGCAGCGCCTCGAGCACGTCGCCGTGCAGCGGCCAGCGCGCGAACGCCCGCCGCCGCGCCAGCTCCCAATCGATCGCCGCCCGCCGCCACGGAAACGAGTTGCGCTGATACCAGCGCCACTTCTGCCCCCACAGCAGCGCGTGCTGCCGAACATCGCTGGCTCCGCCGTCCGCCGTCATTCGGCGATCACGACCTCTGTGCCGACCAACTCGTAGGTGGCCCTGGCGCGTACGTCACGTGTGGCGAGCGTAGTCCTGTGCTCAGCTGCCGCGAGGCCAACGAGCGCGTCGTGCACGGCGCCACCGGCGATCCCGAGGCGAGCAAGCACGGAGGGAAGCTGGCGGCGTGTGTCCGCCCGCAGGACGAGCGGCCTGGCGAGCCGTTCGGCGATCAGGCGGGCGGCGTCGGCGGGTGTCAACCTCAGATCGCCGGGCAGGCGCGTGAGCACGGAGTAGGTCTCGGGCAGCGCATGGCCGCTCAGCGCCACCTCCCGGCCGCCCCACCAGCGAACAACCTCGGCGTGCGCCGCGTGGCTCTGCACGAGCAGCGGAATCGCGACGCTCGTATCGATCGCCAGCGCGTTCAACGCCGGCCGGCGTCGATCAGCGCGAGCACGTCGTCGTCGTCGATCGCTCGCTCACCTGAGGCGACCAACACGCCGGCTTCCTCGACGAGCCGTGCGGTCCGTCCCGCCGGGATCAGCTGCAGGCCGGCGCCGTAGCGAGAGATGTCGACCTTCGACCCGGCGGCGAGTCCGAGCGCGTCCCGCAACGGCTTGGGGACGACGATCCGTCCGGCAGCGTCGACCGTGGCCTCCATTGGGAGAACGATACCATCTGCCTCCCACTCTACGCCTGCGACTCCTGCGACAACCGCCGCCGGGCGTCCGCCGCGTGCGGCATCGCTAGCAGCTCGCCGCGGAATGCGGCATGCTCCAGAGCGTCGTGAGGATCGCGGTCGTAGGTGGAACGGGAACGATCGGGCGGCCGATCGTGGCGGCGCTTGCACGCGGCGGCCACGACGTTCGCGCGCTCAGCCGCGCCGCCACCGACTACCCCGTCGACCTGACCACGGGCACCGGTCTGGAGGCGGCACTCGAAAGCTGTGAGGTGGTGGTCGACGCCAGCAACGGACCGTCGTCCGGGAAGGCGCGCGCGGTGCTCGTCGAGGGGTCGCGGCGGCTGCTGGAGGCCGAGGCGCGCGCCGGCGTCGGCCACCACGTGTGCGTGTCGATCGTCGGCATCGAGGACGTGCCGATCGGCTACTACCGCGTCAAGCTCGAGCAGGAGCGCGTGATCGAAGGCGCCGGTGTGCCGTGGACGATCGTGCGCTCGACGCAGTTCCACGAGCTGCTCGACACGTGGCTGTC
>JASHQV010000017.1 GCA_030038955.1 Solirubrobacteraceae bacterium | reverse complement strand
CTCGTGCTGGCGCCGCTGTCGATCGAGGCGCGGGCGGTCCGGGCGGGGTCGCCGCAGGCCGACGTGCTCCGTGTCGGCATGGGGCCGCGGCGAGCGTCGCGCGCGGCCACGGTCGCCCGCGAGGGCGCGAGGGGACCGGTGCTGATCGCCGGCTTCTGTGGCGCGCTCGATCCGACCCTGGCGCCGGGCGACGTGGTGCTGGCGACCGAGGTCCGGGGCCCCGCCGGGACGACCGCCTGCGACGACCCGTCGATCCTCGCCGGGGTGCTGCGCCGCGGCGGGCTGAACGTGCGCGTCGGGCCGATCGCGTCGAGCCAGCGCCTGGTCGTGCGCGAACGCCGCCGGGCGCTGCACCGCAGTGGCGCGATCGCCGTCGACATGGAGTCCGCCTGGCTGGCGCCCGCGATGCGCGGGCGACCACTGGTGACGCTGCGGGTCGTCGTCGACAGCGGCTACAGCGAGCTGTACCGGCCGCTACGCACGGTGAGTGCGGCAGCCACCGCCTACCGGACGCTGCGACGGGCGTCACGGCTGGTCGACGACTGGTGCCGGGCGCTCGGCCAGCGCGAGGTGCTGCTGGCCGCGCCGCGGGCCTCCTGCGCCGGCGTCGAGCGCGCCGTCGACACGGTCAGGCGGACGCTGGCCGAGCGCGGCGCGCCGATCTACGTGCGCAAGCAGATCGTCCACAACGCCCACGTCGTCTCCGAGCTCGAGCAGCTGGGAGCGAGGTTCGTGGAGGAGCTCGACGAGGTGCCGACCGGCGCGACCGTGATCTTCTCGGCTCACGGCGTCTCGCCTGCGGTCCGCGCCGAGGCGAACGCGCGCTCGCTCGAGGTGATCGACGCGACCTGCCCGCTGGTCGCCAAGGTGCACGCCGAGGCGCGGCGGTTCGCGGCCGCTGACTTCGACATCGTGCTGGTCGGGCACGCCGGCCACGAGGAGGTCGAGGGGACGCAGGGCGAGGCGCCCAAGCACATCCAGACGATCGCCGACCCCGCCGCGGTCGACGCCTTGCAGGTGCGGGATCCCGACAAGGTCGCGTACCTGACGCAGACGACGCTGGCGGTGGACGACACGGCTGACGTGGTCGAGGCGCTGCATCGGCGCTTCCCCGAGGTCAGAGGGCCCAGCACCAGCGACATTTGCTACGCCACCCAGAACCGCCAGGACGCGGTGCGGGCACTGGCCTCCGACTGCGAGCTGATCCTCGTGGTCGGCTCGGCCAACTCGTCCAACTCGCAGCGCCTGGTCGAGGTGGCCGAGCGCGCCGGACGGGCGGCACTGCTGATCGAGGGCGCCTCGGAGATCCCGCCCGAGCGGCTGGCGGGCGTCACCCGGATCGGCGTGACCGGCGGTGCCTCGGCGCCCGAGGCGCTCGTCCAGGGAGTCGTCGCGGCGCTCGCCGGCCTCGGCGAGACGCTGGTCACGGAGCGGGCCGTGGCGAGCGAGGACGTACACTTCAAGCTGCCCCCGGAGCTCAGGTCGAGAGGCTCCGGACGTCCGCCGCAAAGGAGGTGAGCCGATGGCAGTGCCGCTCCGGCAATCGATCCGCGTTGCCACCTACCTGGCGCAGCAGAAGCTGCATCGCCGGGACAAGTTCCCGCTGCTGGTCGAGCTCGAGCCGTTGTTCCAGTGCAACCTCGAGTGCGCCGGCTGCGGCAAGATCCAGCAGCCCGATCATGTGCTGCGTCGGCGGATGCCGGTGGAGCAGGCGGTCGGAGCGATCGAGGAGAGCGGCGCCCCGATGGTGTCGATCGCCGGCGGCGAGCCGCTGATCCACCCCGAGATCGACGAGATCGTCAGGCAGCTGCTGGCACGCAAGAAGTTCGTCTACCTGTGCACCAACGCGATCCTGATGGAGCGCAAGCTCGACAAGTTCGAGCCGTCGCCGTACTTCGCCTGGGCGGTGCACATCGACGGGCTCAGAGAGCGTCACGACGAGTCGGTCTGCCGCGAGGGCGTGTTCGACAAGGCGGTGACGGCGATCCGCGCCGCCCAGCAGCGCGGCTTCCGGGTGACGACCAACACCACCTTCTTCACGCACGACTCGCCCAGCACGGTGCGCAAGGTGCTCGACTACCTGAACGACGAGCTGCAGGTAGACCAGATGATGATCTCGCCCGCCTACGCGTATGAGAAGGCGCCCGACCAGGAGCACTTCCTCGGCGTGCGGCAGACGCGCGAGCTGTTCAGCCAGGCGTTCGCCGACGGCCGGCGCAAGAAGTGGCGGCTCAACCACTCGCCTCTGTTCCTCGACTTCCTCGAGGGCAAGGTCGACTTCCAGTGCACCCCTTGGGGGATTCCGAGCTACTCGCTGTTCGGCTGGCAGCGACCCTGCTACCTGATGGCCGACGGCTACACCAAGACCTACCGGGAGCTGATCGAGACGACCGACTGGGACAAGTACGGGCGCGGGAACGATCCGCGCTGCGACAACTGCATGGCCCACTGCGGCTATGAGCCGACGGCGATGCTCGCGACCACCAAGTCGGTCAAGCAGTCGCTGCGGGCACTGGTCGGGTAGGTCCGCGGGTCCTCAGGGAGGGCGGTTGAGTTGGCGCAGGCACCAGCGCTCACCTCGCTCTCGCACGGCGCCGGCTGCGGCTGCAAGCTGGGCGCGGCCGAGCTGCTGCCGATCGTCCGCGGGCTGGCGCCGAGCGGCGACCCGCGGCTGCTGGTTGGCGCCGCCACGAGCGACGACGCCGCCGTGTTCCAGTTGCGGCCTGACCTGGCGCTGATCCAGACCGTCGACTTCTTCACGCCGATCGTCGACGACCCGTTCGACTTCGGGCGGATCGCGGCGGCCAATGCGATGTCCGACATCTACGCGATGGGCGGGATCCCGCTGACCGCGCTGAACCTCGTGGCGTTCCCGCTCGAGCGGCTCGGCGGCGACACGCTCACGGAGATCCTCCGGGGCGGTCTCGCGGTCGCCGCCGAGGCGGCCTGCGCGGTCGTCGGCGGCCACTCGATCGACGATCCCGAGCCGAAGTACGGGCTCGCCGTGACCGGCACCGTCGATCCTCGCATGCTGTTGACCAACGCCGGCGGCCGCGCCGGCGACGTGCTGGTGCTGACCAAGCCGCTCGGGGTCGGCGCGGTCACGACCGCCCACAAGCGCGGCGCCGCCAACCGCGAGCAGCTCGCTGCCGCCGTCGACGTGATGGCGGCGCTGAACGCCGCCACCGGGCAGCAAGCGCTGGCCGCCGGCGCGCACGGCGCCACCGACGTGACCGGGTTCGGGCTGCTGGGGCACCTCCGCAACCTCGCCCACGAGAGCGGCGTCGCGGCCGAGGTGGTGGCCGAGCGGGTGCCGACGCTGCCGGGAAGCATCGAGCTGCTGGCTGACGGCGTCGGCGTCTCCGGCGGTGGCCGCCGCAACCGCGAGTACGCCGAGGCGTTCACGCGCTTCGACGCGCACGTGAGCGAGCCGCTGCAGGCGCTGGCGTGCGACCCGGCGACCTCCGGCGGGCTGCTGCTGGCGTTGCCGGAGGCGCGAGCTGGGCTCGTCGAAGGGTGGGTGATCGGGCGGCTGCTGGCGGGCGAGGCCGGCACGATCGCGCTTATATGATCGTGGCTCCGTGGAGCGGCCGGGGCCGGTGCCCCAACCGGCCTTCAAAGCCGGGAAGCCGCGGCGATCCCGCGGTGGGAAGGTTCGACTCCTTCGTCGCTCCGTGCACCCGAGCCGGGGGGCTGGAGCGGTAGCGCGTGCACTCACCGAAGCTCGCGGCTGACGGCACCGCCGGCCCGCCGGAGCAGCCGGGCCCACTGACGGTCGGCACCGCCGGCCACATCGACCACGGCAAGACCGCGCTCGTGCTGGCGCTGACCGGCGTCGACACCGACCGCCTGCCGGAGGAGAAGACGCGCGGGATCTCGATCGTGCTCGGGTTCGCGTCGCTGCGGCTGCCGAGCGGACGGCTCGTGTCGCTGGTTGACGTGCCCGGGCATGAGCGGCTCGTGCGGGTGATGGTCGCGGGCGCCACCGGGATCGACCTGTTCCTGCTGGTGGTGGCCGCCGACGATGGCGTGATGCCGCAGACGCTCGAGCACGTCCGCGTGCTCGACGCGCTCGGCGTCCGCGACGGCGTCGTCGCGGTGACGAAGTCCGACCTGGCCGACCCGGCCGCGGCGCTGGCGGCGGTCGCCGAGCTGCTTCCCGACGCCGAGCGCGTCGTCTGCTCGGCCCGCTCCGGCGAGGGGGTGGAGGCCGTGGCGGCGGCGCTCGACCGCGTCGCCACAAAGCTGCCTTCACGGGGCGGCGGCGGGCTTGCGGGCACCGCGGCCGACGATGTCGCCGCCGTCCTGCACATCGATCGCGCGTTCACGATCCGCGGCGCCGGCACGG
Source organism: Solirubrobacteraceae bacterium (assembly GCA_030038955.1). GTDB lineage: Bacteria > Actinomycetota > Thermoleophilia > Solirubrobacterales > Solirubrobacteraceae > Palsa-465. The sequence continues at coordinate 354 of JASHQV010000017.1, read as the reverse complement.
TCGTCACCGGCACGCTGTGGAGCGGCGGCATCGCCCGCGGGGATCACCTGACGCTGCTGCCCGGCGGGCGCGTCGTGCGCGTGCGCGGCGTGCAGGTGCACGACCACGCCGTCGAGCTCGCGGCGGCCGGACAGCGGGTCGCGGTCAACCTCGCCGGGGCGACGCTCGCACAGGTGAGGCGCGGCGACGTGCTGGTTGGCGCGGACGCCCCGGTCAGCGCCGTCTACCGGCTCGAGGCCGAGCTGACGATCTACGAGGAGCTGGCGGATCGCGCGCGCGTGCAAGTCCATCACGGCACCCGCGGCACGCCGGCGCGCGCGATCCGCGGTGATCGCGGACGCTGGCAGCTGCGGC
>JASHQV010000139.1 GCA_030038955.1 Solirubrobacteraceae bacterium | reverse complement strand
CGAGATCCTGCCGCTGGCCGACTTCGGGTCGATCGGCTTCACCGACGCCGGCGCCGAGACCACCAGCTTCCACAGGGGCGCGATCTCGAGCAGCCTCTGGAATCGCACGAAGATCGTGCTTGCAAGCGCCTATGGGAGCCGCTACGTGTCGAACGGGAACGACGCGGCGCTCGCCACCCCAACCTCGCTGACGGCGGGAGGCCGCGGGTTCACGATTCGCTACACAGGCCCGCCCGCCAGCACGTCGGAAACGTCGGGCAGCGGCTCCGCCGGCGTGGCCGCGAGACCGCTGGTGACAGGGCGCCTGCCCGGCGCCTCCTAGCGTTAGTGAGTCACGACACTGGTGCGGCTCGTCGCCCCGGCGTCTCCCGTCGGCTGCCAGCGGCGTCCGCTGGCCGGATCCCTCGGCGCCCACCCGGAAAGTCCCGCTAGTGGGTCTCCCGGGAACGTTGCGCCTGAAATGGCGAGGTCCGGGGGCCGCTGACCAAGGACGCAGGATCTGTGGTGCAGCAGCGCTGCACGAGGATCCGAGGACGAAGGTCAGTGGTCATCTGGGGCCGCCATTTCGGGTGGAATGTTTCCGGGAGACCCACTAGCCGGTCGGCCCGGGCTTCGTGGCCTCCATGAACAGGGACCACTCGCGCGTCTCGATCCGCTCCAGGTCGGGGCAGCGGCCCTGGCGGAACTCGCACCGGACGACGTCGATGAAGCCCACACGGACCAGCAGCGCCTGCAGCGATACCGCGTTGTAATGCCACCAGTGGCGGGCTGAGCGCTTGTCACGGACGCCCCGCCCCTGGTAGATCCCCCACAGGAAGCGGTCTGGGTCCGACGCGTCGTAGGCGGCGACGATCGCGTCCAGGTCAGGGACCACCACGCGCACCACGCCGCCCGGCATCAGCACGCGGTGCACCTCGCGCAGGCAGCGCTCGGCGACGTCCGCGTGCAGGTGCTCCAACAGATGCGAGCAGTAGACGGCCTCGAAGCTGTGATCGGGAAATCGAAATCCGCGGGAGACGTCGAGCCAGCGCAGCGCCCTGAAGCGGCCCTGCCGATACGCCTCCAGGCGCCGCTCGTCGATCACCCCGAGGAGCAGCAGCAGGCGCGCCAGGCCGGGGGCGCGTGCGACCAGCAGGTGCGGGGTCACGTCGGTGTTGACCCAGCCCTCGCAGGCCTGGTCGAACGCGCCGAGCTGCAGCTTGCGGCTGAGCGGCTCAGCCACCGCTCCACCGCGGCGCGATCGCTTCAGGCCGTCCCCGACTCATCTTCCGGCTCCTCCATCAACGCGCGGTAGAGGGCGTTGGCACCGCTCCCGGTGAGTCCCGCAACGACCGAGCTGGCAACCCGTGGCTTCGCCCCCGCTCCGATCAGCCGGCGCACGGCGGCGAGCGCCTCCCTCAGGTCGGGCCCGCCGGCTCCGGGTGGCGCCGGACCGACGACCAGCACCACCTCGCCTCGCGCCGGCGCGTCCGCGAACCGCTCAGCGAGCTCGGCGGCGGTGCCGCGAATCACCTGCTCGTGCAGCTTCGTCAGCTCCCGGCAGACGGCCACCCTGCGCTCGGGGTCCAACTCGGCCAGCACGGCCAGTGAGGCCACGAGACGACGCGGCGACTCGAACGCGACGAGCGTCTCTGAAGCCGAGAATGCGCGCTCCAAGTCGGCCCGCCGGCGCGGCAGGAAACCGTCGAAGCGCCAGCGCTCGACGGGCAGGGCGCTGGCGACCAGCGCCGCCAGCGCCGCCGACGGGCCGGGCAGCACCTCCACCGCGAGCCCGGCCGCCACGCATGCGCGCACCAGCACGAACCCCGGGTCGGAGACCAACGGCATGCCCGCGTCGGATACCAGCGCGACGGTTTCGCCGTGGTGCATCCGGCGCACGAGCTCCGCGGCGCGCTCCGGCTCGTTGTGCTCGTGGTAGCTGATCAGCTTGGCGCTGACGCCGTAGCGCTCGAGCAGCACCCGCGTGCGCCGCGTGTCCTCGCACGCCACCACGTCGGCTTCACGCAGGGCGGCCAGCACCCGCAGGGTGATGTCCTCCAGGTTCCCGATCGGCGTGGGACACACGATCAGTCGCCCGCTCGCGAACTGAGGGCTCACGACACATCGACCCGGCGATCGAGCTCGTCCAGCGCAAGCACCGCCGCTCCGATCATCCCCGCCTCGACCCCGAAGCGCGCGCCGACGATCCGCACGTCGTCGCGTGACGGTGACAGCGCCCGTTCAGCCACCTCGATCCGCGCCGGCTCGAGCAGCAGCTCGCCGGCGCCGATCACGCCGCCGCCGATCACGACGACCTCGGGGTTGAAGATGTTCACGAGGCTGGCGATCGCCACCCCGAGGCGCGCCCCGATCACCCGCAACACCTCGATCGCGGCTTGATCCCCGTCGTGTGCGAGCTCGGTGACCAGCGGACCGACCAGCTCGTGGCCGTCGGCCAGCGCCCGGCCCAGCCCCGACTCGGGCCTCAGTCGGGCGATGCTGTGCGCCTCCGCGACTAGCGCCGTCCCGGACGCGAGCGCCTCGATGCAGCCACGATTCGGACAGTTTCCGTAGCAGCGAGGTCCGTCGATGTCGACCTCCATGTGACCGAGCTCTCCGGCCGCGCCGATCGCCCCCCGGTACAGCTGGCCACCGAGGATCAGCCCGCCGCCGATGCCCGTGCCCAGCGTCAGCAGGACGACCTCGTCGGCCCCGACCGCGGCACCCGCCCGGTGCTCGGCGAGCGCCGCGAGGTTGGCGTCGTTGTCGATCCACACCGGCACTTCGAGGCGCTCCGCCATCACGTCGGCAAATGCCAGCTCGTGCAACGGCAGGTGCACCGAGGTGACCGAGATGCCGCGGACCCGGTCGATCAGCGAGGGGATCCCAAAGCCGACCGCCTCCACCTCGCTGCCGGCCTTCCCGGCAACCTCCTCGACTGCTGTCTGTACCGTGTCCAGCAGTGTCGGCTGGTCGAGACCGAGGATGGTGCGCTGCACCCGATGGTGGACGCCGAGGTCGCCATCGACCGCGCCCGCCAGCAGCTTGGTCCCGCCCATGTCGACGCCGATGACGCGCCGCGACGGCATGCCGTCACTATATGCAGTGACCTGATGCCCAAGAGCTCTGGACAGAACGACGGCCCCAGTGGGCCGGAGTATCGGGTGTATCGCTCCGGTGGCGCCGCGCAGACGCGAAGCGCTGGTCGGGCCGGTCGGGCCGGCGCCGCCGGCCCGCAAGCCGGCGGCGCCGGAGCTGGCTCGCGCGGCTCCGGAGCTGGCTCGCGCGGCTCCGGAGAACCCCCCGCTTACAGGACCTACCGCTCGAAGCCGCGGGGTTTGCTGGCCCGGCTGCGCGGTGAGACCGACGCCGACGTGCTCCGCCGCCACGAGCGCCTGGCGCCGGACGGCGGCGAGCCGGGTCGGCGGTCGTGGTGGCGAGGCTGGACCTGGCGCCGGGCACTCAAATATCTCGTGCTGGCCGTGGTCGCGTGGGTGGGGCTGTCGTTCGTGCTGTTCATGATCAGCGCGCAGAACCACGCCGGCGAGCTTCCCGCCGGCGCCACCTCGGAGCTCAGCTCGAGCGGTCCGATCCTGACGTCGGCCAACACGGTGCTGATCCTCGGCCTCGACAACCGCCCCACCACCGGTCCCGGCTCCAAGGAGGGCGGCCTGCAGCCCTCCGACTTCAGCGAGAAGGACGCGAACACCGACACGATCATGCTATGGCGGATCGGTGGCGGTGTCTCCCGCCGCCTGTCGATCCCACGCGACACGCTCGTGAACATCCCCGGCCTGGGCATGGCCAAGATCAACGCGGCCTGGTCGTACGGCGGCCCGAAGCTGGCGCTTCAGGTGATCAAGCGCTTCACCGGCCTGCAGATCAACCACCTGATCGTGGTCGACCTCGCGAACTTCCCCAAGTTCATCGACGACATCGGCGGCGTCACCGTGAAGACGCCGAGGATCTGCTCGAACATCTCCGGCGGCAGGGCGGACGGGGGCTTCACGCTCGACCTCCGACCCGGTACGCACCACCTCGACGGCCTCCAGGCTTTGGTGCTCGCCCGCACCCGCGACAACAGCTGCAACCTCGCCTACAACGACCTCAACCGGGAGGCGATGCAGCAGCAGATCATCAACGCGATCAAGTCCCAGCTGTTCACGGCGCACACGTTCTTCCACCTGCCGTGGGCGTCGTGGGACGCCCCGGGCGTGATCCAGACCGACATGGGGGGCCTGAGCCTGCTGCAGCTGTTCGTCGCCTCCGAGATCGGCGGCTCACCGCCGCCCGCCCTGCTGAGCGAGGGCAATGCGGTCTACAACGGCGCCGACGTGCTGATTCCCAACCAGGCGAACGTGCACGCAGCCGTGCAGAAGCTGCTGAACGGCTGACCGGGCTCAGGCTGAGTCCGCGGCGGAGGCCGGCGCGGACGGGGACGGCGTCGACGCCGCGGACTCGCCCTTGCCCTTCTCCTTGCCCGCGTCCCCCGAGCTCGTCGAGCCGGCCTTGGACGAGCTACCGCTCGACTCCTTCAGCTCCCGGGCTCGCTTGCGGGTGCCGTAGTCGGTGTTGTAGAAGCCCGATCCCTTGAAGTGGATCGGGACCGGATGGAACACGCGCTTGACCGGCGCCTCGCACACCTGACATTCGGTCAGCCGCTCATCGGACATTCGCTGGAAGACCTCGAACACGTGGCCGTTGTCGCACTTGTATTCGTACGTGGGCATCGCTTCACACAATATAGCGAGCACTTGGCACTCTCAAGCCGCGAGTGCCAAGCCCGGCGTGAGCCCGGTACGTCCGCTCGTGGCCGTCTAGGATGCTCGCTCCGATGCCCACCGAAGTCGTGACGATGGACAAGATCGTGTCGCTGTGCAAGCGACGCGGGTTCGTCTTCCAGAGCAGCGAGATCTACGGCGGTCTCGGCAACAGCTACGACTACGGTCACTACGGGGTGCTGCTGAAGAACAACGTCCGCAACCAGTGGTGGCGGGCAATGCTGCAGGAGCGCGACGACGTGGTGGCGCTCGACTCGGCGATCATCCAGCACCCGCGCACGTGGGAGGCCAGCGGGCATCTGGAGCGCTTCAATGACCCGCTGGTCGACTGCCGCGCCTGCGAGCTGCGGTTCCGTGCCGACCAGCTCGAGCAGGCGCAGTGCGGCCGCAAGCCGTCGAAGCACCCCGGCGAGACCGCCGACTGCGACCTCACGCCCGCGCGCGAGTTCAACCTGATGTTCGAGACGACGATCGGGCCGGTGAAGGATCAGGGCGCGACCGTCTACCTGCGGCCCGAGACCGCCCAGGGCATCTTCCTCAACTTCAAGAACTACCTGCAGTTCTCCCGCAAGAAGCCGCCGTTCGGGATCGCTCAGATCGGCAAGAGCTTCCGCAACGAGATCACACCCGGCAACTTCGTGTTCCGCACGCGTGAGTTCGAGCAGATGGAGATGGAGTTCTTCGTGCCGCCGGCCGAGGGCGAGCGGTGGTACGAGCGCTGGAAGCAGACGCGCCGCGACTGGTACGTGGAGCTCGGCATCCGTCCGGACCACCTGCGCCTGCGTCCCCACGAGCCCGACGAGCTGTCGCATTACGCGCGCGCCGCGGCCGACGTCGAGTACCTGTTCCCGATCGGCTGGCAGGAGCTGGAGGGAATCGCCAACCGCGGCGACTTCGACCTCACCCGTCACGCCGAGTACTCCGGGCAGAAGCTGGAGTATGTCGACACGGCCAGCGGCGAACGCTACGTCCCGCACGTGGTCGAGCCGGCAGCCGGGGTGGACCGGGCAATGCTCGCGTTCATCGTCGACGCCTACGACGAGGACGAGATCGAAGGCGAGACGCGAACGGTGCTCCGCCTGCACCCGCAGCTGGCGCCGATCAAGGCGGCGGTGCTGCCGCTGGTGCGCAGGGATGGCCAGCCGGAGCTGGCGCGTGAGCTCCAGCTCCAGCTGCGCGACCGCTTCCAGATCGAGTACGACGAGAGCGGCGCGATCGGCCGCCGCTACCGCCGCCAGGACGAGATCGGAACCCCCTGGGCGGTGACCGTCGACCACCAGTCGTTGGATGATCGCACCGTCACCGTCCGTGATCGCGACAGCCTCGCGCAGGAGCGGATCGCGATCGACCAGCTGGGCGACGAGCTCGAGCAGCGCCTGCGACGGCCGTGGCGCTCGCCGAAGCTGGCTTCTTAGACGCCCCGGCCGCCGCTTACGTCGCTCAGACGAAGCTCTTACGGCGCTCTCGTCGGGCCGGCCGAGACTGATCGCATGAGTCCCGGTCGCGCCTCCCAGCAGCGGCGCGCAGCGAGTCGCAGCCCTGCGGCGATCCGCCGCGAGCATGGCGTCCGCCTGATCGATCGCGCCACCAAGGGCATCGCCGCCGGCGCCTTGGCGCTGACCGGGGCGGTCGTCGTCGCGACCGCGAGCGGCTCCACCACCGGTCACCGGGCGACATCGACCGTGGCGCAGAGGACGAGCTCGGGCACCGCCAGCTCGGGCACCGCCAGCTCAGACTCCGGCGCGGCCAGCACCGCGACAGCCGCGAGCTCGAGCAGCGGCTCATCGTCGAGCCACGGCAGCTCGGCGCTGGACTCATCGACATCTGTGGGGACAGCTTCCGGCAGCTCCAGCTCGGGCGTGGTCTCCGGAGGCTCCTGAGCCGTGCTGGAGCTCGCTGCGAGCGGTTCCTCGCCGATCGCGTTGTGGTACCTGTCGCGGGCGACTGGCGTGGTCACGCTCGTGCTGCTGACGCTCACGGTGGCGCTCGGGGTGGCCAACTTCGAGCGCCTCCACAGCCGCCGGACTCCGCGCTTCGTGGTCTCCGTGGTGCACCGCAACGTGGCGCTGCTGTCGGTGGCGTTCCTCGCGATCCATGTGCTCACGGCGGTCACCGACTCGTACGTCTCGATCGGCGTGGCCAGCGTGTTGATCCCGTTCGGCGCCGGCTACCGGCCGCTCTGGCTCGGTCTCGGCGCTGTGTCGGTGGACATGATCCTGGCCGTGATCGTCACGAGCCTGCTGCGCCGGCGGGTCGGATACCGCGCGTGGCGCGCGACGCACTGGCTCGCGTACGCGAGCTGGCCGGTGGCGCTCGCCCACAGCCTTGGCGCCGGAACCGACTCCGGATCCGGATGGATGCTGCTCGCGGTGGGCGCGTGCGCGGCGGTCGTCGCGACCGCCGCGTCCGTGCGCCTGATCCGGCGCCGACAGCCGCAGGCGAGCCGTCTGCCGGCGCCGGCTTCGGCCGGCTGAGGGCCCTTCTAGTGGGTCTCCCGGGAATGTTGTGCCCGAAATGGCGAGGTCCGGGGGGCGCTGGCCGAGGACGCAGGGTCCGCGGTGCAGCAGCGCTGCACGAGGATCCGAGGACAAAGGTCAGTGGTCATCCGGGGCCGCCGTTTCGGGTGCAATGTTTGCGGGAGGCCCACTAGCCAAGGCTCGCCTTTGATGCGGTAAACAGGGCTCGCCTTTGATGCGGTAAATTGATGCGCATGACGCGCACCACGGTTGATGTCGACGAGCGTGCGCTTGATGCCGCGCGACGGGAGCTGGGTACCACGGGGTTGAGTGAGACGGTCAACGCAGCCCTTCGCGATGCGGCACGCCGGCGCGTGCTGAAGGACTTCGATGTCACGCGCGACATCGACGGCACGCCCGCCGAGCTTGCTTCTGGCCGGGAGCGATCCTGAGCACGGCTGCGACGCCCGAGCCCGCAAGGATCGAGCGACCCGCGCTGTTCGACACGGGCGTCTGGACGTGGGCCAGGGACAGGCGCTTCCCGCGGCTTGCCGACTGGTTCAACGGTGCGGTCGCCGCCGGACTCGTCCTCGTCTGCGATCTCGTCGTGCTCGAGCTCATCCGCCTGTCGGCGAGCGAACGCCGCGCGCAGGCGGTCGCTGAGCGACTTTCTGCGTTCGAGCCGATCGACATGCCTGGAGGCCTGTGGGGCGACGCCCGTCAGATTCAGCTCTCGCTTGCGGACAACGGTGACCACCGCCGGGTGCCGCCCGCCGACCTGCTGCTGGCCGCCGCAGCCAGGCGAGCGGCCGTCACGCTCGTGCACTATGACCGCGACTACGAACGGATCGCTGCCGTCACCGACCTAGATCATCGATGGTTCGTTGCCGACGGAACGCTGGGCGACTAGACCGTCGTATCTGGACTCGGGAGGGCCTGAGATCCTGCGATCGTCAGTTAGCGCAGGCGCCCGCGGACGGTCACGCGCACGCCGCCCGCGACGCTCGCGCCCCCGACCGCCAGCACCGCCACGTGAGGGTCGGAGAACACCGTCACGGTGGCGATGCCGGCGACCAGCGGCACGTCGGGCACGACCACCAGCCGCCCCGCCCGCGGCGCCACCGTCGCCGGCACGGTCGCGGTGACCCCGAGCACGCTGGCGGTGCCCTCGAGGGTGACGGAATCGGAGGTGGCCGACGCCAGCGTGACCGACTGCATGATTGGCAGCGCCGCGCGAATGTCGCTGTCGAGCACGGTCCCCGATCCGACCAGCCCGGCGCCGCGCTTGCTCAGCGTGACGCCGTGCAGCGTCAGCAGGCCGCTGCGGAGCACGCCGATCGACGCGTGCAGCGTGCCGACGTCGGCGGCCTCGTCCAGCAGGCTCGTCAAGTCTGAGACGCCCGAGTGATAGTCGGCCATCCGCACCGCCACGCTGCCGGCCCGATGCCACAGCAGCTCGACGGCCGGGAACGCCGACACGCGCACCGACAGGACGCGGCCGGAGCGGGCCAGGCGGCCGCGCAGCGACGACGCCGCGATCCCGGGCAGCACCAACTGCCCGACACCGAACACCAGCCCGGCCGCCACCAGCACAGCGATGGCGGCCAGGCGGCGCACTCAGTCTCGGGCTGACCGAGTCAGACCGCGCTCAGCGGAGTTCCCGGGGCCTCCGTCTCGGCGGGTGCAGACGGCGGCGAGTATTCGAACTCCTCCTCTGCGCCGAACAGCGCGTCCAGCAGCTTCGAGCGAAGGCCTTCTGAGCTCGCCAGCGCGATCGCTCCCCCGAGCCCGGTCAGCACCAGCAGCCGCCCGAAGCGACCCTTCTTCCGCTGTCGCCGGAGCGCCTTCGGCGACGGCAGCGACTTGCCGAATCCCGTGAGCGCGATCATCACCGAGCGGACCGCGTCGAACGCCTCGACGGCGTCGTCCTGCAGCTTCCTGTCCTCGAGCAGCTTCGCCGGCTTCTTCGCCGAGCTGACGCGGTCGTAGACGCGACGACTCGACTCGATCGCGCGGCCCACGTCCTCGCGGAGACCATCATCCTCCGCCAGCCGCCTGACGACCGTCTGCACCTCGCTCAGAGCCGCGGTGCCATCGAGCGCTGGCACGGTCCTGTTCCTCCGTTTTGCCATGACTCTCTCCTAGGGACGGGTGTGATCGCCTACGAGCATAACCGGACGCTCACCCACAGCTGCACCTAGCAGCCGGATCCGCGGCTGCGGGAACCCGCTCAGACCGAGTACTCCTGGCCCGGTGCGGCCAGGCTCACCTCGGCGCCGAACCCGCGTGTCGACTCCGCCCGCACCCAATCGGGGCCGAGCTCGTCGGAGAAGTGCGACACCAGCAGGCGCCCGGCCCGGGCGAGACGTCCGAGCTCACCGGCCTCGAGCGGCGTCAGGTGGCCACGGGGAACGTCGGAGTCCGGCTCGCCGAGCGTCGCCTCCGCGACCAGCAGGTCGGTATCGCGCGCGAACTCGACGAGCGCATCGTTGGGCCCGCAGTCGCCGCCGAACGTGACCCGTGCGGCACCGGCCGACAGCTCGCAGGCGAACGCACGGGTGTAGTGGGGGACTTCGCAGAAGCGGGCCGAGAACGGACCGACCTGCAGCGTCGCCTCGGGGTCGTACTCGCTGACCTCGAAAGCGGTGGCGATCAGCTGCTCGTCGTTCCAGCAGGCCGACAGGCGGCGGAACAGCTCGCTGCAGCCCGGTGGCCCGTTCAGTAGCGGGCGCCGGGGCGGATGACGGCGCCGCGGCGACAGCTGCAGCGCGTAGCTGTACGGGATCAGGTCGATGATGTGATCGGCGTGCAGGTGGCTGATCAGGAGCGCGTCGAGGTCGAGATAGTCGTGCGCCTCGGTCAGCTTGGCGAACACGCCGGCGCCACAGTCGAGTAGCAGCGCGAACCCGTCCTGCTCTACGAGGTAAGCGCTGCACGCCCCTCCGGGATCTGGCCAGGCGGGGGATTTCCCGAGCACGCGGAGTCGCATTCGCCGATCGCGGCCCACTCTATCTGGAGGGCTTGGCGGCAGCTCGCTCAGGCGCGCACCGCAAGCGGCAATCGCAATCGCGCCTTCAGGCGCGCACCGGCAAGCGCGATGGCAATCGCGTCATCAGGCACGCACCGCAAGCGGCGATGGCAATCGCGCCTTCAGGCGTGCAGCGCGACCTGCTCGCTGGGCGATGGGAACGCCCACGCGACCTGCATCCGCCGCTCCTGGCGGAACGTGAAGCGCAGCTGGCTTGGTGGCCGCAGGCCCTCCGGCCGGTTCGGACGGAAGCTCGCGCACGGGACCTCGTCGGTCAGCGCGCACAGCATGTTCTGGCGGAAGTAGCACGCATCGCATGAGACCTTCGCAGCAGGTGCCCTTCCGTTCGCCATCTCCACTCCTCTCCAGCCATTCCGGTTTGCTCGTGTTGCCGTCGACCAGAGCCATCAAAGCGCACTTGGCGCCGGCCTCGCAATCCCGTTTCTCGGAAAACGCAACAGATTCTTCACAAGTGATTTTCCCTGCTATTAGGTGGAAAAATGCGGACGGCAAACGGACTTGGGAGGATTTTCCGTAGCTTTCCTGGATGCGCCTCGGCAGCCTCAGCGGACACCGATGAAGATCCTCGTGACCGGCATCAGCGGGTTCGTCGGCAGCCGTCTGGCGCCCCGCCTGCTGGCCGACGGCCACGAGCTCCGCGGCCTCTCCAGGCGCACCGTCGACGTCGACGCCGGCGTCGAGCTGATCCGGGGCGACGCGGTCAGCGGCGAGGGGCTGGCGACGGCGCTCGCCGGCGTCGACGTCGCTTACTACCTGATCCACTCGATGGAGCCGTCCGCCGGCGGCAGCTTCGCAGAGCGCGAGTGGCGGGCGGCGCGCAACTGCGTGCGCGCCGCCCGCCAGGCATCCGTGCGCCGGATCGTCTACCTGGGGGGACTCGTCCCCACCTCCGGCCGCACCTCGCCGCATCTCGCCAGCCGGCTGGCGGTCGAGCAGATACTGCTGCAGGCGACCGACGACTCGGTGGCGTTCCGCGCGTCGATCGTGATCGGCGCGCGCTCGCGCTCGTTCCGCTTGCTCGTGCGGCTCGTCGAGCGTCTGCCGGTGTTGCTCGTGCCCGCCTGGCACGAGCACCGTACGGCGCCGATCGACGAGCGCGACGTGATCGAGTACCTCGCCCGTGCCGCGACTGCCCCGCGGCTCGGCGGACGCTCGCTTGACATCGCCGGCCCCGACGTCGTCAGCTACGGCGAGCTGATCGGGCTGATCGGCGACGCGATGCTGCTGGACCGCCCCACGATCGCCCTGTCGCGACTGACGGCGACCCCGATTGCCAGCCGCATCTCGTCGCTGATCGCCGGCGAGCAATGGGAGCTGATCGGCCCGCTGATGGAGAGCCTGGAGTCCGACCTGCTGCCGCGCGACCGGGAGGCAGAGCAGCTGCTCGCCGTCCGTCCACACCCGCTGCGCCGAGCGATCGAGCGTGCTTTGCGGGAGTGGGAGCAGAGCGAGCGCCTGAAAGCGCGCTGATCAGGAACGGCGGCGCCTCATTCGGTTACTCGGTTAGTGTCTCGCTGACCGCTGCCGCGATCAGTTCCGCCCGATGAGCCTCGTCCACGTCTCCGTCGACATCGATGCCGCACCCGAGATGGTGTTCGACACGATCATGGATCCCGGGCGGCTGCGCGATTGGGTGACGATCCATCGCTCGGTCAGCAACGTCTCGGAGGAGCCGACCAAGGCGGGTGCCAGGATGGACCAGGTCCTGTGCATGCGCGGCGTGAACTTCAAGGTGCACTGGACGCTCGTCGACGTGCGGAGACCCTGCGAAGCGGAGTGGGAAGGTCGTGGCCCGGCGCTGTCCAAGGCCCGTATCCACTACCGCTTGAGCGCCGATGATCACGGCCTCACTAGATTTGACTACACAAACGAATTTCATGCGCCTGGCGGCCCGCTGGGGGCGGTGGCCAGTCGCGTATTTGTTGGTCAGGCTTCCGAGCGGGAGGCTCGCCAATCATTGAACCGGTTGAAGAATCTCGTCGAATCGCGTTGACAGTGTGTACACTGCCCTTTCCCCACCAAGGAGTGAGCACATGTCATTCGTTGACTCGACTGTGAAAGACATCGACAGTCGGTTGCAGGAGTTGCAGCAAGAGGTCACGAAGCTGGAGGCAGCGCGAGCCGCACTGGTCGGTACGCGACGCGCGCCCGGCCGCCGCCGCAGTCCCCGTACCACCCGCTCGACCCCGGCTCGCGCGACCCGTACCGCTCGGCCGCGTGGTCGTCGTGGCGGCAACACGCGCGCAAACCAGGCACTGCAGCTCGTACGCAAGCAACCCGGGATCACGATCCCGCAGATCGCCGAGGCGCTGAAGATCGAGCCGAACTACCTGTACCGGGTGATGCCGAAGCTCGTCAGCGACGGCGTCGTCACCCGTAACGGCTCGGGCTGGGATCCGGTCGCCAGCGCGAGCAAGAGTAGCTAGCGGTGGGTGGGGGCTCGGCGCCAGCTGGCGCTGAGCCCCCACCCTGACTGTCAGATCAGCTTCAACGACGAGATCGCCTCGCGCTCCTCGCGGAGCTCGGCGACCGTGGCGTCGATCCGGGAGCGAGAGAACTCGTCGATCTCCAGGCCCTGCACGATCTCGTAGTCGCCGCCCGAGCAGCGGACCGGGAAGCTCGAGATCACTCCCTCCCGCACTCCGTAAGACCCATCGGACGGGATCGCCATCGAAACCCAGTCACCGTCCCGGGTGCCGCCCACCCAGTCGCGTACGTGGTCGATCGCGGCGTTGGCAGCCGAGGCGGCGCTGGACGCGCCGCGAGCCTCGATGATCGCCGCGCCGCGCCTCTGCACGGTTGGAATGAAGTCGCTCTCCAGCCAGCGCTGGTCGTTCACCACTTCGGCAGCGTTGCGACCTCCCACCTTGGCATGGAAGATGTCGGGGTACTGGGTCGCCGAGTGATTGCCCCAGATGGTCATGTTCGTGACCGCCCCGACCGCGGTGCCGGCTCGCTTGGCCAGCTGCGCAATCGCACGGTTGTGGTCGAGGCGAGTCATCGCGGTGAAGCGCTCGCGCGGGATATCGGGAGCGTTCTGCTGCGCGATCAGCGCGTTCGTGTTGGCGGGATTGCCAACCACCAAGACCTTCACGTCAGACGCCGCGCGCTCGTTCAGCGCCTGTCCCTGCGGCTTGAAGATGCCGCCGTTCGCCTCGAGCAGGTCGCTGCGCTCCATGCCCTTCGTGCGGGGACGGGCGCCGACCAGCAGCGCGATGTCGACGCCGTCGAACGCTCGTGCCGGATCGTCGTCGATGTCGATTCCGGCGAGCAGCGGGAAGGCGCAGTCGTCGAGTTCCATCGCGGTTCCCTCGGCCGCCTTGACAGCGGCCGGGATCTCCAGCAGCGACAGATGGATCGGGGTGTCGGGCCCGAGCAGCTGGCCGCTGGCGATGCGAAACAGGATCGCGTAGCCGATCTGCCCGGCAGCGCCGGTCACAGCCACGTTGACTGGAGTGTCTGTCACTGATTCTTCTCCTGGGGGTTGAGTGAGATGCCGTAGACGCGGCTCAGCTTCGTCTGCAGATAGTCCACGAACGGCTCCACCCTGATCGGACAGCCGGTGACGCGCTCGAGCAGCTCCGACGTGGTGAACTTGGCACCGTGGCGGTGCACGCGCTCGACCAGCCAGGAGCGCAGGCCGTCGAGCTCGCCCGCCTCGACCTGTTCGTCCAGATCGGGAAGCTCGTCGTGCACCTGACCCCACAGCTGCCCTGCGATCATGTTGCCGAGCGCATACGTGGGGAAGTAGCCGATCAGGCCTGCGGACCAGTGCACGTCCTGGAGCACGCCATGCTTGTCATCGGGCACCTCCAACCCCAGATACTCGCCGATGCGGGCGTTCCAGGCCTCGGGCAGGTCATCCACCTCGAGCCGCTGTTCGAGCAGCTCCTGCTCGAGCTCGAAGCGCAGGATCACGTGGAGCCCGTAGGTCACCTCGTCGGCTTCAACCCTGATCAGCGACGGGTGGACACGGTTGATCGCGCGATACAGGGTGTCAGCGTCGAGGTCCTGCAACGGGCCAGCGAACGCTTGCGCCACCAGTGGCGCAAGCACGCGGCTGAACTCGCGCCCGCGCCCGACCATGTTCTCCCACATCCGGCTCTGCGACTCATGCACCGAGAGCGATGCCCCATGTCCGAGCGGAGTGCGTCGCAGCGATCCGTCGACACCCGCTTCATACAGGCCGTGGCCGTACTCGTGCATCGCCCCGAACAGCGCCGCCGGGAAGTAGCTCTCGTGCCAGCGGGTCGTGATCCGCACGTCGCCGGCGCCGACGCCGGTCGCAAACGGATGCACGGCATCGTCCAGCCGCCAGCGCCGGCGATCGAAGCCAATCAGCGCGAGCACCTTTTCGACCAGCCGTCGCTGCCGGCCAGTCGAGCAGTGACCGTGCAGGCACGAGTCGTCCAGCTGGTGGCGGGCCAGCTCGGCGGCGAGCGGCGTGAGCTCGGCCTTCAGCTGCGCAAACAGCCGCGCCACCTCGGAGGACTGCATCCGCGGGTCATAGTCGTCGAGCAGCGCGTCGTAGGCGCACTCGAACTCGTCGAAGCAGTCGACGTAGCGCCGCTTGAGCTCGAGATTGTGCTTCAGGTAGGGAGCGAAGGCGCTGAAGTCGCCGCGACGGCGGGCATCGATCCACGCCTCCCTGCCGATCGATGCGGCGCGCGCCTCGTCGGCGACCAGCTCGGGTGGCACCTGGCGCAACTTGTTCCAGCGCCGGCTGACGACCCGCACCAGGCAGGCCTCGTCCGAGTCACCGTCGGTGCCGTCGACAGCGGCCGCGGCTGCGTCCAGCAGCCGTCCCGTGTCGGCGGAGATGAACTGCTGGTGGCGGATGCGCTCGAGCGTGGCCAGCACCTCCGCCCGTTGCGCCCCCCCTTCCGGTGGCATCATCGCCTCCTGGTCCCAGCTGAGGACCGCCGCGGCGCTGCGCAGATCCTCCAGCTCGGCCAGGCGCTCGCGCAGGTTGCTGATCGGTGTGCTCATCGAGAGTGCTCCAGCCGCTGTGCGACCATTGCAGCATGTTGCGACGTCCGGGGTCTATCAAGCTGTTCGAGGTGGCCGGCATCCGGGTCGGCGTCGACGGCACCTGGTTCGTCGTCCTGTTCGTGCTGATCTTCCTGCTGTCCGGGTCGTTCCGCAGCGCGCTCCACTCCTCCGACGGGGTCGCCTACGTGACCACGGTCGCGACCGTGCTGCTGTTCTTCGGATCGCTGATCCTGCACGAGTTCGGTCATGCGATCGCGGCGCGCCGGCGCGGCATCGGCGTCAGCAGGATCGAGCTGTTCCTGTTCGGCGGGCTGACCGAGATGAGCCGCGACGCTCGCACACCCGGCGAGGACTTCGGGATCGCGGTCGCCGGGCCGGCCGCCACGTTCCTGGTGGTGCTCGTGTGCCTCGCCGCCGACCTCGCGATCGTCGGGCCGCAGCGGCTGCTGCATGCAGTCGAGCTCGACGGGACTATCCCGATCACCCCCGTGCTGCTGTCGCTCAGCTGGCTCTTGCCGATGAACCTGCTGATCCTGTGCTTCAACCTGGTGCCCGCGTTTCCGCTCGACGGTGGCCGGATTGCGCGGGCGGCCGTGTGGCGCGCGACCGGCGACCGGCTGCGGGCGACGCGTGCCGCGGCCAAGCTGGGCGAGGGGTTCGCCGTGCTGATGGCGGGCATCGGCATCTGGCTGCTGCTGTCGTACCGGAGCTTCACCGGCCTGTGGCTGCTGGCGATCGCCTTCCTGCTCGGCCAGTCGGCCCGCTCGGCGCTGCTGCAGACGGCCGTGTCGGCGCGGATCGGAGAGCTGCGCGTGTCCGACATCATGGATCCGCAGCCGGTCAGCATTCCCGCTGCCACCGCGGTGACACGGGCGCTCGACGAGTTCCTGTTCCGCTACGGTGCGGCGTGGTTGCCGGTGGTCGACCCGGGCGGGCACTTCCTCGGAATCGCCCGCAGGGATCGGGTTCAGGTCGCGATCGACGCCGGCGAGGGATGGCTGACGATCGACTCCGTGCTGGAAGGCGAGGATGGAGCGGTCATGCACGTCGATGCGGATCGGCCGCTGACCGACGTGCTGTCGCTGGAGTCGCTGGGGCGGCTGGGTGCGGTGATGGCGGTCGACCACGAGGGGGTGCTGCGTGGCGTCGTGACCGCCGAACGGGTCCGCCGCGCGCTGCAGTCGGTGTTCGGACAAGGCGCGTCGTCTACGTCCCGGTAGCTCGGCGGCGGCTACGCCCGCTCAGCCTGCGCGCCAGCCTCATCAGCGGATCGTAGTGGCGATCGACCACGCGCTCCTTGAGCGGGATGATCGCGTTGTCGGTGATCTTGATCTTCGCCGGACACACCTCGGTGCAGCACTTGGTGATGTTGCACAGGCCGATTCCGGCCTCGTCCTTGACCAGGTCGACACGGTCCAGCGTGTCCAGCGGGTGCATCTCCAGGCTCGCCAGCCGGACGAGGAAGCGCGGACCGAAGTACTGGGCGTGCAGGCGATGCTCGCGCAGGATGTGGCAGACGTCCTGGCACAGGAAGCACTCGATGCACTCGCGGAACTCCGACATCCGATCGACGTCATCCTGGCCGATCAGGAAGTCGGCGTCCGGCGCCGGCGCGAACGGGGGGATCAGCTTGTTGACCTCGTAGTTCCAGGAGACATCGGTGACCAGGTCGCGGATCGGGGGGAACGCTCTCAGCGGCTCGACCGTGATCGGCGCGTCGCTCGGCAGCTGATCCAGGCGCGTCCTGCACATCAGCCGGGGGGGGCCGTTGATCT
>JASHQV010000138.1 GCA_030038955.1 Solirubrobacteraceae bacterium | reverse complement strand
GATCACGATCTACACCAACGCCGGCCACGCCTACATGAAGATCGCCGGCCTGTGGTTCGACACCGCCGCGCAGAGCAGCGCGAACGGCAACGATCGCTGGTCGAAGACGCGGATTTCGCCGGCGGCGGGCTTCTTCGTCCGGCACCCGCGCCACTGGTAGCTGGTCAGAGCAGACCGCGGTAAGCCAACTGGAGACTGGCGCGCCCGGCCCCAAGGCCGGGCGCGCCGGTCGTGCCGCGCAGAATCGACGCGTGACGTAGGGCCCACCGAACCCGGGACGTCGCGCCGCACAGTGCCCGGCGCGACGTAGCATGGTTGGGGTGTCGGCGCTGGCTGAGATCTACAGCATCCCGCCGGAGCACCTGGAGCTCCGCGAGGCGATCCGCCAGCTCGCGCGCGAGCGGATCGCGCCCCGTGCCGTGGAGATCGACGAGACCGCCGAGTACCCGTGGGACCTGCGGCGGCTGCTGGCCGAGCAGGACATCCTCAGGCTGCCGTTCGACAGCGAGCACGGCGGCACCGGGACCGGGACGCTGATGCTCAACATCGCGGTCGAGGAGATCGCGAAGGTGTGCGCCTCGACCGCCCTGATCCTGATGATCCAGGAGCTCGGGACGCTGCCGATCAAGCTGTTCGGCTCAGATCAGCTGAAGCACAGGTTGCTGCCGCGCTGCGCCAGCGGCGAGTGGTCGCCGGCGTTCGCGCTGTCCGAGGCCGAGGCCGGCAGCGATCCCGGCGGGATGCTCACGCATGCCCGTCAGGACGACGGCGACTGGGTGATCGACGGCACCAAGAGCTGGATCACCAACCTCGGCGTCGCCGACTTCTACGTCGTTTTTGCGGTCACCGATCGGGAGGCCGGTCACTCGCACGGGATCACGGCGTTCGTCGTCGAGGCCGACCGCCCCGGCTTCAGCGTCGGCAAGCTCGAGCACAAGCTCGGGATCCGCGGCGCGCCGACCGGCCAACCGAGCTTCGACGGCGTCCGCGTGCCGCCCGAGAACGTTGTCGGCGAGGTCGGGGAGGGCTTCAAGGTGGCGATGGAGACGCTCGACCGATCGCGCCTCGGGGTGGCGGCGCAGGCGCTCGGGATCGCCCAGGGGGCGACCGACTACGCGGCGGCGTATGCGCGCGAGCGTCGGCAGTTCGGCCGCTCGATCAACAGCTTCCAGGCGATCCAGTTCAAGCTGGCCGACATGGAGACGCAGTGCGCCGCCGCCCGCGAGCTCCTCTACCAGGGCTGCGCCAAGGTCGATCGCGGCGATCCCGACCTCGGCAAGTACTCGGCGATGGCGAAGCTGTTCGCCTCCGACGCCGCGATGCGCGTGACCGTCGAGGCGGTTCAGGTCCTGGGCGGCTATGGCTACGTCAAGGAGTACCCGGTCGAGCGGATGCTGCGAGACGCCAAGATCACCCAGATCTACGAGGGCACGAACGAGATCCAGCGACTCGTGATCGCCCGTACGATGCGGTAGGCGAGCGATGCAGTGGACCCCACCGAGCACGCGCCGCATCCTCCTCTCAGCGCTGGCGGCGCTGACGATCGTGCTCGGCGCGGTCAGCCTGATCAGCGGCTTCAGCGACTCGCTGGCGGTGCGCCTGCTCCAGGGCGTCGCCGTGTTCGGGCTGGGCGCGGCGATCGTTGGCGGCGCCGTCGTGCTCGCGCTGATCCGGCTGGCCGGATGGCGCGACCCGCAGTCGGAGGAGGAGTTCGAGGCGCTCGTGCAGCGCAGCGAGCGCCTGGCGGCGGCCGAGGCCTCTGACGCCGAGGAGGTCGAGGACTGGGAGCCGCTGGACGACGACGACGAGGAGGACCTCTACCTGGAGGACGAGGACGACTTCAAGGCGCTCGTTCACGCGGCGCTGGACGACCTTCCGCTCGAGTTCCACCGCGCGCTCGAGCACGTCGCCGTGGTCGTCTCGGACGGCGGCCGCGGCCGGCATGCATACGGTCTCTACCAGGGCGACACGGTGTCACGGGACTACTTCCACGATCGGATCGTGATCTTCCGCGACACGTTGCTGCGCGACTTCGGCCACGACCCCGCGCTGCTGCGCGCACAGGTCACGCGCACCGTCCGTCACGAGCTGGCCCATCACCTCGGCTGGGGCGAGAAGGGCGTCCGCGGCCTCGGCTTGTGACGGGGGCGTGCCGCGATCAGATCGCGGCATACCTGCCGTCAGCTGAAATGACACGCCTTCGCCGCCTGGACGAACACGGGCGACTGCGGGTTGATCGTGTCAGGGACCGCGAGGATCACGCCACCGCGATCCTCGAGGATCGAGTAGCCGGCCGGGCTCGACGGCGGCGTCGTCGTCGGGTCGGGGAAGCCGCTGACGCCGTGCTCGCGCATGCACTGCGAGATCTGTCGCGTCCGGGCGATCTGTTGGGCGGTGGCGTGCTGGCTGCCGGGACCGCCGCCCGGTAGCAGCTTCGAGCAGGTCGCCTGCGCGGCCTTGAACGACGGCGAGAAGGCATTGATCCCGCCGCTCAGATGGATGCCGCCACCGCCCGAGCTGGGGTCGGGAAAGCTCGGGACGCCGTGGGCGCGCATGCACTTGCTGAACGCGAGGAACTGGTCGTAAGCCGACCGGTGCGTCTTCGCCGAGGAGCCGCACGCCGCGATCGCGAGCACGCAGCCGGCGGCCGCGAGCGTCAGCACGACGTCGCCCCGCCGGAGTCCTCGCCGTTCGCCGTCTCGATCCGCTTGCACACGGCGGAGGATCGAGCAGCGCGCGTAACAACGCCGTAACGGCGTTATGCGCGGGTTAGAAGCTCCCGGCGTGGCGGTCGGAGCGTACCGTCGGACGCTGCTTGCTCAACCGATCGCGTAGCGCAGGTACAGCGAGCCGTCGCGTTCGAGCAGCCACCGGAGCCGCAGCGGCTTCAGCTCGGGCAGCGACGGCCCAGTCGCCAGGGTCGGTCCCTCGGAGCCGCCGGTCAGCTTCGGCGCCAGCGTCAGGAACAGCTCATCCACCAGCTCCTCAGCCAGCAGCGAAGCGAACAGCGACGGCCCGCCCTCGCACAGGAGCGTGCGCACGCCGTAGCGCTCGCGCAGCCGGCGCATCACCTGCGCAAGCGGTCGCTCGCCGGTGTCGTCGTAGCGCTCGGCGCGGATCGTCGCGGCCACGCCCGCGAGCTCGATCGGGGCCGGTGAGAACACCACGATCTCGGCCTCGGGCTCGGCGAACAACGGGATCTCCAGCGGCAGGCTGCCGGTGCGCGTGATCACGCACGCCAGCGGCTCGGCACTACGGCCGGCACTGAGCCGTCGCTGGCGCCGCTCGGGCCTGCCGAGGATCCGTCCGTAGTGCTCGGCACGCAGCGTGCCGGTGCCGGCCAGGACCGCATCGACGCGCTCGCGCAGCGCATGGAACAGCGCCCGGTCGCCGTCGTCGCCGATCGGCCCCGAGCGACCCTCGAAGGTGACCTGGCCGTCCGCCGTGGAGACGAAGTTCACGACCGTGTAGGGACGTTCGCGGGGCACTTGCGCGTCGAGCGCGAGCGAGTCGATCTGCGTGCCTGCGTCCGCTGCGGCGTTGTCTGGCGTGTCCGCCTGTGCGTGGTCTGGCGCGTCTGCGGCGGCGCGGGCCGGCAGCAGGCGCGTGAACGTGATCGGAGCCACTATGCCCGAACGCTACCGGCGATCTGGTGAGCAAGTACAAGTACGCTGCTGGCAGCGATGGACTTGAAGGCGTTGGAGAGGGGAGAGGCCGTCGCGATCGGGGGCGGGATCCTGCTGGGCGTCTCGGTGTTCCTCGACTGGTACTCGCTGGGCAACCGCTACGCGCTCCTGAACAGCTGTCGCGGGCCGCACGGCTCGTGCACGGCCTGGGATTCCCTGGACGTGGTCCGCTTCCTGCTGCTCATCACCGCGCTCGCGCCGGCGATCCTCGCGTGGATCATCGTCCGCGGCCACGCGCTCTCGTGGCCCCGGGGAGAGCTGACTGCCGTGATCGCCCTGGCGGCGTTGACGCTGATCCTGTTTCGTGGCGTGATCGAGCGACCGGGCACGCCCTCCGGCGAGGTCAGCGTCGACTACGGTTGGTTCGTCGCACTCGCCGGTGGCCTCTTGATCCTGTTCGGCGCGGTCAACCGGGCGAAGCAGGGCTCGGCTCGCAGCAAGCCCCCCGGCGTCATCTGATCCGCGAGACTGCGGACACGCGGTCCGCCACACTGCAGGCACGCGAGCGACCAACACCCCGTGAGCGAGGAACGACGATGATCGAGGAGCCACACCACACGATTCCGGACCGCAACCTGGCGCTCGAGCTGGTCCGCGTGACCGAGGCGGCCGCGCTGGCCGCCGCGCGGATGGTCGGGCGCGGCGACAAGGAGGGTGCCGATCAGGCCGCGGTGGACGCGATGCGGCTTGTGCTCGACCGCGTCTCGATGGACGGCGTGGTCGTGATCGGCGAGGGCGAGAAGGACGAGGCGCCGATGCTCTACAACGGCGAGTCGATTGGCGACGGCAGCCCACCGCAGGTGGATATCGCCGTCGATCCGCTGGAGGGCACGCGCCTCACGGCGCTGGGGATGCCGAGCGCGATCGCGGTGATCGCGCTGGCCGAGCGGGGCGCGATGTTCGACCCCGGGCCGTGCGTCTACATGGAGAAGCTCGCCGGGGGCCCCGAGATCAGTGATCTCCTGGACCTGGAGCGGCCACTGTCCGAGACGCTGCAGCTGATCGCCAAGCGCAAGCAGATCGATATCCGCGACGTGATGGTCGTGATGCTCGACCGCGAGCGCCACCGCGAGAAGATGCACGAGGTGCGGGAGGCGGGCGCGCGGGTTCGCCTGATCACCGACGGTGATGTGTCCGCGGCGCTGCTGGCCGTCTCGGACAACTCGCCGGTCGATCTGTTGTGGGGAATCGGCGGCACGCCGGAGGGCGTGATCTCGGCTGCCGCGATCAAATGCATCGGCGGCCAGCAGCTCGGCCGCCTGTGGCCCCGCGACGACGAGGAGCGCAGTGCGGCGGTGAACGCCGGCTACGACCTCTCGAAGATCCTCGACGTCGAGGATCTCGTCAAGGGCGACGACGTGTTCTTCTCCGCCACCGGCGTTACCGACGGCGACGTCATGCAGGGCGTGCGCTATCAGGGCGGCGGCAGCGCCACCACCGAGTCGCTGGTGATGCGCGCCCGCTCCGGCACGGTGCGGCGGATCGTCGCACGCCACGACCGCACGAAGCTGCGCATCCTCACCGGCGGCGGCAGCTACGGCTGATCTGCGCGGGCGCTCTCTGCCGCGTGGGGCTCCGATCTGCTGCCCGCCTCGCCGGCGTCGGAGCCGTCGCTTGCTTGCATCGCAGTCGCCCCCGGCGCATCATCGACGCTGAAGCGCCGGACCTTCGACTCGTCCAGCGCCAGCGTCGCCAGCGAGCGCAGGAACGCGTGCGTGACGAGCACGTGAACGAACGCCTGGGTGGCCTCGTACGCGGGTGTGCTGAGTCCCGCGGCGATCGCCGGATAGAAGTTCGCCACTTCGACGTCGATCGACAGCTCCGCCCACGCCGACGGCTCGCCGGGCGGCGCGACCGGCCCGATGGCCGACGCCGACGGCTCACCGGGCGGCGCGACCGGCTCGACGGCCGGCGCCGCCGGCTCGCCAGCAGCGGCCAATCGGCCGCCGGCAGGCGACAGCCGTTGGACGTCGACTGACAGCCAGCCCGAGCCGTGGCCCGAACGGGCGACCAGCAGCCCGTCACGGATCCGCCACGTGACCTTGCCGTGATCGCGCTCGAGCACGTACTCGGGCGCTTCGAAGCGCAGCAGCGTCAGCGGCTTGACGAGCAGCACCACCGAGCGGTCGTCGTCCCCGTATCGGACGCGCACAAGGCCGAGTGTTACGCGGCTGAGGAACCGCCAGTACGTACGCGCCAGGTTCTCCAGGTTGGCCGGTGACCACAGCCGCTCGAGATCAGCCTGCGACAGCGTCAGCCGTGCCGACTGCAGCGAGCGGACGGCGCCGTCCTGCGCGATCAGCGTCGACTTCCGCGGCGTCACGATGATCGAGCGGGCCGGTAGCCGCCGCCGGTACTGGCGGCGCACGACCAGCCAGGCGAGGAACGCGGCGATGATCACGGGAATTGCCAGCACTGAGTCACACGGTCTCGGAGTTGTCCTCAGCCAAATCCCGGTCCGCGAGTCATCCTCAGCCAACCCCCGGTCCGGCGGCTCACAACGGCAGCGGCGCGAGCGGCACGGTCTCGCCGGGCTCCAGCTGGCCCTCGCCGCGCTCCACGATCGCCAGGCAGTCGGCGCGCAGCAGCGAGCTGAACAGATGTGAGTCCTGGGCGCCGGCGGGGAGCACCACCGGCACCCCGTCGCGCATCTCGAGGCTGACCCGGATCGCTTGATCGCGCGCCGGGTCGCGGTTGACGGCGACGCCCAGCCTCGCCTCCGCGATCGGCGCGTGCTGCGGCAACGCGCCGAGCAGCGCGTCGACGGCGGGCCGCGCGAACAGCGAGAACGTGACCGCCACCGACACGGGGTTGCCCGGCAGCCCGAACACCAACTTGCGGCCGAGGCTGCCGAACCACACGGGCTTTCCGGGCTTCATTGCGACACCCCAGAAGTGCTCGGTGACCCCCAGTGCTCGCAGCGCTGGCTTGACGTGATCGTGCGGTCCGACCGACACGCCGCCTGACAGCATCACCACGTCCGAGCGCTGCAATGCATCTGCAAGCGCCGCCTCCGTGGCCTCCAGATCGTCGGGGAGCAGCGCGACCGGACCGATCACCGCGCCGCCGGCGTGCGTGACCAGCGCGTGTAGCATCAACGCGTTCGAGTTGTGGATCTGGCCGGCCGACAGCGGCTCGCCGGGTGCCCGCAGCTCGTCGCCGGTGCACAGGATCGTCACCGCGGGCGGCCGCGCCACGGTCAGCTCACCGGCGCCGGCGGCGACGGCGGCACCGAGCTCGGTGGCGCCCAGGCGGATCCCGGCCGTGAGAATCACGTGCCCGGCGTGCATGTCCTCGCCGGGCGCGCGGACGTTGGCGTTCGGGCGGCTCGCCACGTGCGTCTCGATGCGGCCGTCGCTGGCGGTCACGTCCTCCTGACGAACGACCGCCTCGGCTGCCGCCGGTACGATCGCGCCGGTCGAGATGCGGATCGCCTGATCGCGCTCGAGCCCGCCCTCATACGGGTGGCCGGCGCGAGCTTCGCCAACCACCGCCAGCACCGCGCCGGAGCTGAGGTCGCGAACAGCGAATCCATCCATCGCCGAGCTCGGGAACCTCGGCACCTCGGTGGCGGCGATCACGTCGGCGGCGAGTACCCGATCGAGCGCCGCGGCAATCGTGACTGTCTCGGTGCCGAGACGCGAGCCGGCGTGTTCGGTGGCGACCCGGCGGGCCTCCGCGATCGGCAGCGGGTCACTGCTCATCGCTTGAATTGTCGCGAACGCGACGCGTTCCTGGGCCGCCGGCTGCCACGCGCGGCAGGCGCCAACGACCGCGCGGCACGAACCGGTGGTAGCCGCGACGTACTACGGAAACAGGGTTCCGACGCGACTCGTCTCGGTCATCCCGAGCGCGCGAGCCGTGGCCTCGGTCAGGTCCCAGTAGGTGCCCCGCACGTACGGGCCGCGATCGATCACCGGCACCCTGATCGTGTGGCCGTGGTACATGATCGACACTCGCGTGCCGCACTTGAGCGTGCGGTTGGCGACGCCGAGCGTGCTCCGGCGGAGGATCTTGCCGCACGCGGTCCGGTGCCCGAAGAAGCCGGGGCCATACCAGCTCGCCCGCGACAGGTGATAGACGGTGACGCGCAGCGACGGGGAGGCGGCGGACGCCGACGCGGCCGTCGGGGAGGCCAGCAGCACGGCGCGGAACGCCAGCTTGCCGGCGCGGTTCGCGCGCCACTTCACCGTGAAGCTGCCACCCGGCTCGATCGGGGCCTCGGCCGCCGCGACCCAGCTCGAGCTTCCCGGCTTGGCCGTGCGCTGGAGCTCGATCGTTTTGCCCGCGTCCCGCGCCGGCGCGGTGCCCGAGAAGCGCGTCCGCCAGCTGAACACACTGCTGGCGAGGGCGCTCACGGTGATCCCGTCGCCACTCGCGGTCTCGCGGCCGACCGTTTGTACCTGCGCGTTGCTCGTCGTGCCGCCGGCTGACGATCCGCTGGGAGACACGCCGCCGCCGCCGGAGGACGCGAGGCTGACCGCTGGCAGCAGCATCAGCATCGCGGCGGCCAGCGGGCCGCCGCTCCGGCTGAGCATCGGAAGGAGGTGGACGGGGGCGCGTCGGAGCACTTCAGCGGGTCCGGCTGGAACTGCTGTTGAACGTTGCGCCTACGGGGTGAGCTGACGGGCTCGCGCTGCTCGCGCTACGGATCCCGGCGGATCCGATTCGCCCCTGTGACAGCGCTTGGGCGCCACCACAAGTGGGTCCCCCGCCGACCCTCCGCGGACGGAAGGTCGCTCGGCAGGCGGGCCGCACTATACGCGAAATCAATGACGGCTGCAGCAGCTCGCAGCCGCGCTGGGGCTTGCAGCGGACTGGGGCTCGCAGTGGGCTGGGGCTCGCAGTGGGCTGGGGCTTGCAGTGGGCTGGGGCTCGCAGTGGGCTGGGGCTCACGGACGGGGGAGCCGCGACAGTGCCTCGCGCAGCGCCCTCGCGCCAAGCGTCAAGCCGATCTCGGCCAGCTCGCCGGCGGCCTGAACGGCTGTACCGAGTAGCTCGTGCCTGCCGGGCTGCGCGGGCGTGGGCGTGGACGGCGCCGCGGCAGACCTGGGCTTGGCCGGACGCACCATTGCCCGGGGCTTGGCCGGACCCGCGGTCGCTGTGCTCCCCGTGGTGGCGCCGGTGGCCTGCGACGACCGGGCCGTCCGCCTGTCGCTGCGACGGTGCGGGCGCGAGTGCGGGAGGTTGCCGAGCACCTCGGATCGTCGCTGTGCGCTCATTCGCGCAAGATCATCGCAGCAAGCGGGTTCTTCACCAGCTCTGCCGAAAATCGAAGAATTTGCCGATAAGTTGAAACTACCGACGCGCGTCCTGCGTATCTGCAACATAGCCCACCTTCGGATTGGGCTCCACGGACCTTTTCGCGGTCCGGCTCCTGCCCATAACTCCAGAAAGTAAAGTATCGTATACTCGGTCACTATGCTTGGGTCGCAGAGGTGCGCTTTGCGGGTAGCGCGCCTCTGCGAATCAGGCGCGGTCGGTGGTCCCTCGGCCACGCGGCAACTCGACGGAAACGGAAGCAGATGTCAGTAGCGGAACTGCAGGAACTCGAAGAGATCAAGGGACTGGTCAATCGTGGCCAGCAGCTCGGGGTGCTCACGTTCGCGGAGATCAACGGCGCGATCTCCGAGCTGGATCTGGACGAGGCTGACGTAGAGGAGCTGCACAACTACCTCGAGCGGGCCGAGATCGAGCTCGTCGAGGAGGTCGATCCAGCCCTGGCGGCGGCCGACGTGGAGCGCGCGCCAGACAAGCGCAGCCGGCGCAAGCCGAAGACCACGCTCGACCTCAAGCCGGACATGACGACCGACTCGCTGCAGCTGTTCCTCAAGGACATCGGCAAGGTGCGGCTGCTGACCGCCCAGGAGGAGGTCGATCTGGCCAAGCGGATCGAGCGCGGCGACCTGGATGCCAAGCAGAAGATGGTGGAGTCGAACCTGCGACTCGTGGTCTCGATCGCGAAGAACTATCGCAACCAGGGTCTGCCGTTCCTCGACCTGATCCAGGAGGGCACGCTCGGGCTCGTGCGTGCCGCCGAGAAGTTCGACTACCGCAAGGGCTTCAAGTTCTCCACGTACGCCACCTGGTGGATCCGGCAGGCGATCGCGCGGGCGCTGGCCGACAAGGCGCGCACGATTCGGATTCCCGTGCACGTGGTCGAGAAGCTCAACAAGATCGGCCGCGCCGAGCGCAAGCTGGTCACCGAGCTGGGCCGCGAGCCGACCGCCGAGGAGATCGCCGAGGTGACCGGGATCGAGCCGGAGGAGGTGGAGTCGATCAAGCGCTCCGCCCAGGCGCCGGTATCGCTGGAGAAGCCGGTGGGCGACGAGGAGGAGTCCGAGTTCGGTCAGTTCATCGCCGATGAGCGGGCCGAGTCGCCCTACGAGCGAGCCGCCGAGATCCTCACCAAGGAGGCGCTCCGCGAAGCGCTCGAGAACCTCTCCTACCGCGAGCGGCGCGTGCTCGAGCTTCGCTACGGCCTCGGCGGCGAGCACCCGCGCACGCTCGACGAGGTCGGACGGACGTTCAACGTGACGCGCGAGCGGATCCGCCAGATCGAGAACCAGTCGCTGAAGAAGCTGCAGTCGCTGGCCGAGGCGCAGAAGCTCCGAGACGTCGCCTAGCCATCAACGCACTCGCCCAGGGCGGTAGGCGATCGCGCCGCGCACTCCGCGCCACGGTCCGGGCTGAGGCGGCAGCGACCCGGCGCCGCCGCCGGGCGGGAGGCTGCCTGGATCGTTGCCGACGCCAAGCAGGCTGCGCGTGACCCGCTGGCCCGTGTCGAGCAGGTCGTCGAGCGCGCGGGTCACATGCTCGCCGGTGATCGCAAGGTTGCTCGCGGCGCGACCGTCGCCGCTACCGCCGTCGATCGCCCCCCGTTCGATCAGCGCTTCAAGCACGGCGCGACGCAGCAGCTCCTTGAGGAACGAGGCGGTCACGCCCTCCGTCCGCTCAACCACCACGGCCGTCT
>JASHQV010000137.1 GCA_030038955.1 Solirubrobacteraceae bacterium | reverse complement strand
GCGCGAGCCGCGCCCGAACGGCGTCAGGAACTCGATCGCCTTGAGCGTCGGGGCCTCGGAGCCGAGCTGGAAGCGATCGTCGGGGAAGGCCGCAGGCAGCTCGTCGTAGTGGGGTCGGGCGCTGATCTCCGCCGTCGAACGCCCGTTGACCATGTCGATGCGGATCAGCGAGGCGTACCGCTCAGAGCGTCGCGCCGGCCGCTTGGGGCCGCTGATCCGGTCGCCGCTGATCAGCTCGCAGCGCTTGACCTGCGCGGCCGAGATGTAGACGTCGTCGTCGCTCGGCTCGGGCGGCGAGGTCCGCACGAACCCGGAGCCGTTCCCGACCAGCTCAACGACGCCCTCGACGAGCTCCTCTGACCCGGACTCAGACTCAGACTCGGACTCGGACTCGGCTTTCCGCTTCTTCTTCGGCTTCTCGGTCGTGACGGCCGCCGCATCCGCGTCGACGTTCGCGTCCGTCGCCGCTCCCGCGCCATCATCCGCCTCCATCGCCGCTTCCCCGCCGTCATCCAGGCGCGAGCGGCCGCGACCACCGCGCCGGCCACGGCGGCGGTGGGCCGATGCGGCGACCGCGTCGGCGTCGGTCGCCGCGGTCGGCTCCTCGGCCTCGGCATCGGCATCGTCTGGCTCCGCGGTGCCCTCCTGCCGGGCAATGATCCGCTCGATCAGGTCCGGCTTGCGAAGCCGGCGAAAACCGTCGATCGACAGCTCGCTGGCGATCGTGTGCAGATCGGCCAGCGGGCTCGTCTCGAGCGCGTCTCGATCCAGCACTGACATGCGTCCTCCTCGGGTGGGATGTTCGGTGGGCTCCGGCCGCGTCGCTGCCAGCGGCCGGCGAATCTGATCTGGAGGCTAGCGGCTCAGCGCTGCCGAGACTCCCACCGAACCGCGTCTTCGAGCCGTGCCCCTGGGTCGAGACCGCGCTCGCCGCTGAGCACGGCGCTGACCGCGAGGAAGTCGGCGACCGCCTCGACGTCGTGCACGCGCACCATCTGCGCACCCTGCTCGAGGCCGTGGGCGAGCGCGGCCAGGGTGCCGGCGAGGCGCTCCCGCGGGCGGCGGCCCGTGATCGCGCCGATGAAGTCCTTGCGGGAGATCGCCAGCAGCAGCGGCCGCCCGAGCTCGTGCAGCTGCCGCAGGCCGCGCAGCACCTCGACCGTCTGGAACGGCGTCTTGCCGAAGTCCGGGCCCGGGTCGAGCATCAGCTGCCCGACGCTGACCCCGCGTGAGCGCGCCAGCTCGATGCGCTCGGCCAGCAGCGCCTTCACGTCGGCCAGCATGCGCCCGTCGTAGGAGCGGTCGAGCAGCTTCTGCTTCGGCGCCGCGCGGGTGTGCATGATCACCAGCCCGGCGCCGGTGTCGGCGCACACGTCGGCGAGCTGCGGGTCGCGCAGCGCGCTGACGTCGTTGACGATCGCCGCACCCGCGTCGATCGCCGCCCGCGCCACCACCGGCTTGTAGGTGTCGACCGAGACGATCGCCCCGAGCTCGCCCGCGA
Source organism: Solirubrobacteraceae bacterium (assembly GCA_030038955.1). Lineage (GTDB taxonomy): Bacteria > Actinomycetota > Thermoleophilia > Solirubrobacterales > Solirubrobacteraceae > Palsa-465. The sequence goes on along the minus strand of JASHQV010000137.1, from coordinate 4,480 downwards.
CCCGACGGATCAGCGGTACCACCCGCTCGATCTCCTCCTCTGGCGTGACCGGCGGCCGGTTGGTCACGGCCGACTCGCCGCCGATGTCGATCACGTCGGCGCCGGCCGCCAGCTGCTCGGCGGCGAGCGCCGCCCGATCCTCCAGCGAGCGGCGTTCGCCGCTGTCGGAGAAGGAGTCTGGCGTGGCGTTGACGATCCCCATGATCCACATCCGGCCGCCGAACGAGAGCTCGCCGCGCGTGGTCAGCAGGGTCGTGCCCGGCGCGTCCGGCCCCTCGCTCACGCCAGTCTCCCCGGGCCTGTGCGTGTCGCGGGGCCCGCCTGTGTCCCGGGGAGGCCTGCCCGTCTCGCGGGCCCCGCCTGTGTCCCGGGGAGGCCTGCCGGTGTCGCGAGTCACGGCTGGGTCGCCGCCCGGTAGCAGGCGGACGCCTCGTACATCGCCGCATGCGCGCGTTCGCACGGCGGGCACCCGGCCATGTGCTCGCGCACCCAGTCGTCCTCGCCGGCCGCGAGCAGCTCGCCGTCCTGGCGCCGGGCAAGCGCGATCAGCGCCCGCCTGCGCTCGGCGCACCCGGCGTCCGCCTCGGGCTCGCTGCCGCGAAGGCGCGCGCGCAGCTCCAGGCGCGCGCGCGCGATCAGCTCGGCGACGGCGTCATCGTCCAGCTCGAGCTCGCCCGCGATCTGGGCGTGGCTGAGCCGGCGGTGCTCGCGCAGCTCGAGGATCTGCCGCTCGGGCTCGGCCAAGCGGGCGGTGGCAGCAGCCAACTCGGCCGCCACAGCCTCACGCAGCGAGCTCTGGTCGCCGCTGCTCGCGCCGCCGCTCACCGCACCAGCACCGCGATCTCCGGGCTACCCGGAGTGGGCCGGGTCGGCCACACCCTGCTGCTGGCGCTGCTTGATGATCTCCTTGATCCTTCCGACGGTGTCGTCCGACATCCGCCGAACCTCCCAGTGGGTCAGCTTGATCACCATCATCGGCGAGGTTGCGATCACGTCGGCGTTGCGCGGCTCGCGCAACAGCAGCCCCATCTCGCCGATCAGATCTCCCTTGCCGACCGACGCGATCTTCCTTCCGTCCCGCATCACGTCGGCGGTCCCCTCCTCGATCGCGATCAGCTCGACCGAGTAGTCGCCCTGCTTCATCAGGATCTGACCGTCGGCGATGCTGGTCTCGCTGGCGAACGTCGCCAGCCGCCTGGCCTCCGCCTCCGACAGCTGCGAGAACAGCGGTATTGCGGTCAGCCGTGCGGGATCCATGCTCATGGCGCTCCTAGAAGTGATGCTCGGGCAGCTGCGAGCCCCAGACTCTATCCGGCGCGGCGCGACCGCATATCCAGGGCAGCGACTGCGATCCGGCGGCGATCCGACCGCTCACAGCGCCTGCACCTCGGCGGCGATCTCCGACACCGACGCCTTCGCGTCGCCGAACAGCATCGACGTCTTCGGGTCGTAGAACAGGGGGTTGTCGATCCCGGCGAAGCCCGAGGCCATCGAGCGCTTCAGCACGACCACCGCGCCCGACTTGTTGACCTCGAGGATCGGCATCCCGTAGATCGGCGAGCCCGGCTGGTCCTGGGCCGCCGGGTTGGTGACGTCGTTGGCGCCGATCACCAGAGTCACGTCGGTGCGTGGGAACTCGGGGTTGATCTCGTCCATCTCCCTGAGCAGCTCGTACGGCACGTCGGCCTCCGCCAGCAGCACGTTCATGTGCCCGGGCATGCGTCCCGCCACCGGATGGATCGCGAACTTCACCTCCACTCCCTTCGCCTCCAGCGCCCGCTCCAGCTCCCGCACGGCGTGCTGGGCCTGCGCCACCGCCATCCCGTAGCCGGGGGCGATCACCACCTGGCGCGCGTAGGACAGCTGGATCGCGACGTCCTGGGCGGTGGTCGAGCGCACCGTGCCGCCCTCGCCGCCGGGACCGGCACCGGCCGGGGCCGCGACTGCGCCGCCGAAGCCACCGGCGACGATCGCCGGCACCGACCGGTTCATCGCCTTCGCCATCAGGTTCGTCAGGATCGTGCCCGAGGCGCCGACGATCATCCCGGCGACGATCATCACGGTGTTGCCGAGCGCGACGCCGGTGGCGGCCGCCGACAGCCCCGTGAACGCATTCAGCAGCGAGATCACCACCGGCATGTCGGCGCCGCCGATCGGCAGCACCACCATGTTCCCCAGCACCGCCGCGGCCACCAGGATCCCGAGAATGAACAGGGCCTGCGAATGCGTCCCGGCGCAGAGGATCACGGCGCTCGCCACGGCGATCACCAGCAACCCCAGGTTGAGCACCGGCTGCGACGCCCCCGGCAGCTTGATCGGCCGGCCCGGGAGGATCTCCTGCAGCTTCCCGAACGCGATGTTCGAGCCCCAGAACGACACCGACCCGACGATCGCCCCGAACAGCTCGAAGATCTCCACCCGCAGCGGGTAGGCGCCGGCCGCCGCGACGTGGGCGCCGCTCGGGACGAACCCGTGGCGGTACTCGACCCACGCGATCAGCGCGACCGCGCCGCCGCCGACGCCGTTGAAGATCGCGACCATCTGCGGCATCGCGGTCATCCGCACGTTGCGCGCGGCGGGGACCCCGATCGCCGTCCCGATCGCGACCCCCAGCAGGATCAGCTCCCACGTGCCGGAGCCATGGAACTCGTGGCCGCGCAGCAGCGTCGCGATCACCGCGATCGCCATCCCGACGGCGGCGATCTTGTTGCCCCGCACCGCCGTGCGCGGCCCGGTCAAGCCGGTCATCCCGTAGACCAGCAGGATGAACGCGACGATGTACAGCGCATCGATCGCGTTGACCCCGATGACGGCGAATGGCAGCGCCATCTAGCGCGCCTCCCCCGCTTCACCAGCACCAGCCGGCCCGTCCGCCCCAGCCGGATCAGCCGTGCCAGCGCCAGCGGCCTTGCTCGCGTCCTCGCCCATCTTCGGCGGCTCCCGCTGCTTGAACATCTCCAGCATCCGGTCCGTGACGAGGAAGCCGCCGACGACGTTGATCGTCCCGAACGCCACGGCGATCACGAGCAGCAGCTTCTCGAACCACCCACTCGACTCCGCCATCAGCAACAGGCCACCCAGCACGACCACTCCGTGGATCGCGTTGGTGCCCGACATCAGCGGCGTGTGCAGTGTGTTCGGGACCTTCGAGATCACCGTGTAGCCGACGAACCCCGCCAGCACCAGCACGGCCAGATCGGTCACAAGCCTGTCCACCAGTCCTCCTTGCCTCGCTATCCGGCCGCGCTGCCGGCCGCGGCCTTCGCGCCCTCGTGCACGATCTCCCCATCGCGGGTGATGCACGCCCCAGCGATCACCTCGTCCTCGAAGTCAAGCTTCAGCTCCCCCTGCTCGCCGGTCATCAGCGCCAGCAGCGCCTCGACGTTGCGCGCGTACAGCGACGAGGCGTGCTCGGCCAGGGTCGAGGCGAGGTTGAGCGGCGCGACGATCTTGACGTCGTGCGCGATCACGGTCTCCCCCGGCTTCGACAGCTCGCAGTTGCCGCCCTGCTCGCCGGCGAGGTCGACCACCACCGACCCGGGCTTCATCAGCTCGACCGCGTGCGCGGTGACCAGGATCGGCGCCCGGCGTCCCGGCACCAGCGCGGTCGTGATCACGACGTCGGCCTTGCCGATCGCCTCCGCCATCAGCTCCTGCTGGCGCGCCTGCTGCTCGGGGGTCAGCTCCCTCGCGTAGCCGCCGGTCCCCTCGAGGTCGCCGCCGAGGTCGAACTCCAGGAACTTGGCGCCCAACGACTCCACCTGCTCCTTGACGGCCGCGCGCACGTCGAACCCCTGCACGACCGCGCCGAGCCGGCGGGCGGTCGCGATCGCCTGTAGCCCGGCGACGCCGGCGCCCAGCACCAGCACGGTCGCCGGGCGGATCGTCCCCGCCGCGGTCATCAGCATCGGGAAGTAGCGTCCCAGCTCCATCGCCGCGATCAGCACCGAGCGGTAGCCGGCGATGTTGGCCTGGCTCGAGAGCGCGTCCATCGCCTGCGCCCGGCTGATCCGCGGGATCGCCTCGACCGCGAAGCTGGTCGCGCCAGTCTGCGCGATCGCGGTGATCCCCGCGCCGTTCGTGAGTGGCGCGAGGAACGCGATCAGGGTGCTGGTCGCCCGCAGCCGCCCGACCTCCGTGTCGGTCGGCGGCGCCACCTTCACGACCACGTCGGCATCGAACGGCTCACCCGGACCGACCAGGGTCGCGCCGGCCTGCTCGAACGCCGCGTCGGGAATCAGCGCGGCGTCGCCGGCCCCTCGCTCGACCACCACCTCGTGGCCGGCCCTGGTCAGCTTGCCAACCACCTCGGGAACGAGCGCAACTCGCCGCTCCCCCGCGGCGGTCTCCTTGGGGACGCCGATCTTCATCGGGCCGGGAGGCTACCGAGTGTCGCTGGTTGACGCAGGTGTCCCGCTCGTCAGATTCCCAGCGGGGCCAGCGCGACCGCCGCGACCACGCCGGCGTCGGCGCCGAGCAT
>JASHQV010000136.1 GCA_030038955.1 Solirubrobacteraceae bacterium | reverse complement strand
GTCGAAGCCGCACACGCGGTCGTACGCGGCCAGCCGCTCCCGCTCGACCTCGAGATCGCGGAGCACGAGCACCTCGCCCGGCACCTCGGCGGCCCGCTGGCCGCCGACGAACGGAAGCACAGACGTACCTGGGATCAGCGACGCCGCCGCGCGCGCGAGCAGACCGGCGGTTCCGGGCGGGCGGCTCAGCTCGCGCTCAGGGGCAGTTCGAGGCGGGCCGTTCGGCTCGCCCTCAGGGGCGGTCCGGGGCGGGCCGTTCAGCTCGCGCGCGGGCATCTCAGGCCCCGAGCAGGCTCTGGCCGCAGACGCGGATGATGTTGCCGTTGACGCCGGCTGATCCCGGCGCAGCCAGCCAGGCAATCGTCTCGGCCACGTCGGTCGGCAGCCCGCCTTGCGACAGGCTGTTCATCCGCCGTCCCGCCTCGCGCAGCGCGATCGGCATCGCCGCGGTCATCCGCGTCTCGATGAACCCGGGGGCGACCGCGTTGACCGTCTGCCCGCTCGCCGACAGCGACGGCGCGTATGCCTCGACCAGCCCGATCACCCCAGCCTTCGAGGTGGCGTAGTTGGTCTGCCCGGCGTTGCCGGCGATCCCGCTGATCGACGAGACGCACACGATCCGTCCGTTCGCGCGCACCAGCCCCCGCCCGAACAGCTCGTGGTCGACCCGTTGCTCGGAGCTGAGGTTGACCTCCAGCACGGTCGTCCACTGCTCCTCGCTCATCCGTCCGATCGTCTTGTCGCGGGTGACGCCGGCGTTGTGGACGACGACGTCGACGCCGCCGTGCTGCTGCTCGAGGTGGTCGCCGATCAGCTTTGGCGCGTCGCTTGCGGTGATGTCGAGCGGCAGCGTCGAGCCGCCGATCTGCGCCGCCACATCTGCCAGCTGATCGCGCTGGGCGGGAACGTCGAGCGCGACCACGTGGGCGCCGTCGCGCGCCAAGGTCTCGGCAATCAAGCGGCCAATCCCGCGGGCGGCGCCGGTGACCAGCGCCAGCTTGCCGCTCAGCGGTCGCTCCCAGTCGAGCTCGCCGAGCTCGATCTCGGCCTTCGGCGGTGCGATCCGGATCACCTGCCCCGACACGTACGCGGACCTGGGCGACAGCAGGAACCGCAAAGTCGACTCCGTCAGCCCCTCCGCGTCCGCCGCCACCTGCACGAGCTGGGCGGTGGCGCCGTGCCCCACCTCCTTGCCGAGCGAGCGCATCAAACCCTCGAGTGCGCGCTGCGCCACCGCCTCGGGCGGGTTGCGGCAGGCGCCCGGCGGCGTCGCCAGGATCACGATCCGCCCACAGTCGAGCAGGCGCCGGATCGTCGGGTGGAAGAACTCGTAGGCCGTCTTCAGCTGCTCGCTCGAGCCGATCCCGGTGGCGTCGAACAGCAGCGCCTTGAAGCGCTGCTCGACGGGCGTGGCATCGGGGTTGAACAGCTTCGCGCCGGCGCCGGCCGCCGCCACGGCGGTGCGAATGTCCTCCTGCATCGGCGTGTGGATCTCAGCTCCGACCGATGCCAGCACCTGCGTGATCGCCGCGCCGAGCCGCCCTCCGGGGACGCCGCCGAACAGCACCGGACCGCTGACCAGCGCCTGCCCGGGCGCCCAGCGCTCGAGCGGCACCGGCCGGGGCAGGCCGATCTGCTTGGAGACGGCCCTGCCGATCGAGGTGTTGACCAGCTGGGCGTAGAGATCAGCCATTGTCGGCAGCCTCCATGATCGCGGTGATCCCGAGCCCCCCGGCGGCGCAGATCGAGATCACGCCGCGGACAGGCCGTTCCTGCTGCTCGCCCTGCCGCCGCCCGTCGGCGAGCAGCTTCGCGAGGTTCGCGACGATCCGCCCGCCGGTGGCGCCAAACGGATGCCCGGCACCGAGCGAGCCGCCGCGCACGTTCAGCTTGTCGCGGTCGATCGCTCCGAGCGGCTGCTCGAGCCCGAGTCGCTCGCGGCAGTAGACGGGGTCCTCCCACGCCTTCAGCGTGCAAAGCACCTGGGCGGCGAACGCCTCGTGGATCTCGTAGAAGTCGAAGTCCTGGAGCGTCAGGCCAGCGCGCGCGAGCATCCGCGGCATCGCATAGGCGGGCGCCATCAGCAGCCCCTCGCGCTTGTGGACGTGGTCGACGGCCGCCGTCTGCGCCGTCGTGAAGTACGCGAGCACCGGCACGCCGTGCGTCTTGGCCCACTCCTCGGAGGCAAGCAGGACGGCGGCCGCGCCATCGCTCAGCGGCGTCGAGTTGCCTGCGGTCATCGTCCCCTCGGGGCCGCCGAACGCCGGCTTCAGCTTTGCCAGCTGCTCGAGGCTGGAGTCGGGTCGCAGGTTCTGATCGCGCTCGAGTCCCAGGTAGGGCACCACCAGGTCATCCTCGAACCCCTGCTCGTACGCCTCCGCCAGCCGGTGGTGGCTGCGCACCGCCAGCTCGTCCTGCTCGTCGCGGGCGATGCCCCACTCGGTCGCCGTGATCGCCGCGTGCTCACCCATCGACAGGCCCGTGCGCGGCTCGGCGTTGCGCGGGATCTCGGGCACGATCTGCTGGGGCCGGAGCCGCGTGAGCGCTCGCAACCGGGCCGCGTTTGACTTGGCCCGGTTGATGTCGAGGAGCACCTGACGGAGGTCCTCGTTGATCGCGATCGGCGCATCCGAGGTGGTGTCGACGCCCCCGGCGATGCCCACGTCGATCTGCCCCAGCGCGATCTTGCCCGCCACCAGGATAGTCGCCTCGAGGCCGGTGCCGCAAGCCTGCTGCACCTCGTAGGCGGGGGTCTCGGGGGCGAGCTTGGAGCCGAGCACGGACTCGCGCGTGAGGTTGAAGTCACGGCTGTGCTTGAGCACGGCGCCCGCGGCCACCTCGCCCAGGACCTCTCCTTCGAGGCCGAACTTGTCGACCAGCGCGTCGAGCGTGGTCGTCAGCATGTCCTGGTTGGAGGCCCGCGCGTACGGCCCGCCCTGACGGGCGAAGGGGATCCGGATCCCACCGAGCACGGCGACGCGGCTGATACCCCCGAGCGGGACGACACGGCCGATACCCCCGAGCGGGACGACGTGGCGAGCGGTCTGGCTCATCTCGCCTACCTAACCGCCGTCGCTGTGGTGAAGGCGCCGCCGGCGATCGCTCGCCGCACCAGCGACGGGAGCAGCACGCGGGCGGCCGCGGCGATCCAGTAGTAGCGCGGGCTGTAGCGCTCGGCCACCGCGCCGGGCCCGGCTGCGAGAATCGCCTCGGCCACGACCTCCGGCGTCGAGACGATCAGTCGGCTGAGCCGCCCCGCTCGCAGCTCCGTCGCCGGGAATCCCTCGGTGGCGATGAATCCGGGCAGCACCAGCCCGACGTGGACGCCGTGCGTGCGCTCCTCCGCGTACAGCGAGTCGCTCCAGCCGATCAGCGCGAACTTGCTGGCCGAGTAGGCGCCAGCGTTAGGGCGGGAGACCCGGCCCGCGGTGCTGGCGACGTTGACGATCGCCACCGGGGCCGCTCGCGCGGGCGCGCCATCGATGCTCGCCCGCGGCTCGCCGGCGGAACGGCGGAGCAGCGGCAGCAGCGCGCCGACGAGCCGCACCTGCGCGTCGAAGTTGACCCGCATGTGGCGGGCGACGTTGTCCCAGCCCGTTTCGGCGAATGACCCGTTCCAGCGAGCGCCGGCGTTGTTGACCAGCAGGTGCAGGGCGCCGTGCTCGCGCTCGACGGTGTCGGCGATCCGCGAGGGGGCATCGTCGTCCGTCAGGTCGGCCGCGATCACGGTCGCCCCGCCGAGCTCGGCGGCCAACGCCGAGAGTCGTGGCTGGCGGCGCGCGACCAGCACCAGCCGCACGTCCGGCTGGCGGGCCAGCAGCCGCGCCGTCGCCTCGCCGATGCCACTCGATGCTCCCGTCACCAACGCCACGTAGGGGCTCGCCATCCGGCGTACGACTGTAGAGGGTTGTGGCGGCGCCGGCAGCGGTGCGGGCGGAGCGCCGCGCCGTCAGCGGTACCGTTGCGCGGTGAGTCACGGCACCCTCGCGCTGGTCACCGTGCCGTTCGTCACCGGCGTGATCGGCTACGTGACGAACTGGACCGGCGTGCTGATGCTGTTCTACCCGGTCCGCTTTCGTGGCCTGCGCGCCGCCTGGCTGAGCCGCACGGCGTCGTACCTCCCCTACAAGCTCCGCCAGATCCCGGGGGTCATGGTGGGCGGGATCGGCTGGCAGGGGATCGTGCCCTCGCGCGCGGCGAAGATGGGCAGCCTCGCCGTCGATGTCGGCATCGCCAAGCTCGGCACGCCCGGCGAGTTCTTCGAGCAGCTCGACCCCGAGCGGATCTCAGACCACATCCTCCAGAGCCTGCACGGCGAGGTCAGAGAGACGATCGACCGGGTGATGAGCCGCGACCGCCCGCGTCTGTGGCGCGAGCTGCCACCGGCGCTGCGCGAGCTCGTCTACCAACGTGTCGACGATCAGCTGCCCGAGATCGTCCACCACCTGACCCGCGAGATCGCCGACAACATCGACCAGCTGGTCGATGTCAAGCTGATGGTGATCCGGCGCTTCGACGCGGATCCGGGGCTGGCCAACCGGGTGTTCCTCGACATGGGCCGCCGGGAGCTGAAGTTCATCCAGAACTTCGGGTTCGCGTTCGGCTTCGTGCTCGGGATTCCCGTTGCCGCGCTGACCGACTTCGTGAGCGTCTGGTGGCTGCTGCCGATCCTCGGAGTGCTGGTCGGATACACGACCAACTGGACGGCCCTGTGGATGATCTACGAGCCCGCTGACCCGCGAGTCTACGGCCCCCTGCGCCTCCAGGGCTTGTTCGTCCGCCGCCAGCCGGAGGTGGCGGACGTGTACGCGCGGATCGTCGCAGACGACATCGTCACCGTCGCCAGCTTCGGCGATGAGCTGCTGCATGGCCCCCAGTCGGACCGCACGCGGGCGCTGATCGAGTCGGCCATGGAGCCGGCGATCGACCGCGCCAGCGGCCGCGTGCGACCGGCGGTGCGCGTCGCCCTCGGAAGCGGCGAGTACGAGTCGATCCGGCGCTCGCTTGCGCAGGAGCCGGTGGAGACGATGATCGCGCCGCTGTCCGACCCCGACTTCAACCGCGCTCAGAGCGCGGCGGTCCGTAAGCTGATCGCCGAGCGGATGCGACAGATGCGCCCGAGCGAGTTCGCCGAGATGCTGCGGACAGCCACGCGCGAGGACGAGTGGCTGCTGCTCCTGCACGGCGCCGTGCTGGGGCTGGCGGGCGGCCTGATCCATCTGGGAATCTTTGGCTGAGCGATGGCTCCGGACGACCGCACCCCCTCCCGGCATGATCCCGCCGAGGCAGCGGACACGGTTAGGCTGCAGCTGCGGCAGGTCGAGCTGGAGGCCCCGGTCTCAAACGGTGACGGCTCGGTCGTAGACGAGGCCCGGTCAGCTGTCAGCTCCGATGGGACGGCAAGCTCCAAGCGACCGGATCCGGATCCGGTCGAGGTTGCGGATGCCACGGAGGTGGGCGCCGGCGAGGATCCCGCCGAAGCGCTCGCAACGCTGGCGCGGGTCACCGCCGAGCTCTGGCTGCGGGCCACGGTCTGGGGTCTCGACACCTCGCTGCGCGCCGGTGCTCGTCTTGCTCAGGCGGCAACCGATTCGCACGCTGCCGGCGAGCTCTACCAGGATGTGGCCGGTGGCTTGCGCGCGTACGCGCGTGAGTTCCTGGGGATCACCGAGCTCGACGAGCAGGTCCGGCGGCTCGCGCCGCTGGCCGGGGCGACGATCCCGCGCGGCGACCAGGACCTCGAGGCGATCCTGCGCGAACAGGGCGAGCAGCTGCTCCACGAGGCGGCCGACGTCAACTTCGAGGATGGGCCGCATCCCGCCTATGCCCGCATCCTCACCGAGCTGGCCCCGGACGAGGCCCGCATCCTCCGGACCCTGACGAGCGAGGGGCCACAACCGACGGTCGACATCCGTGAGACGAACCTGATCGGGCTCGGCTCGCAGCTGATTGCGCCGGGCTTGAACATGCTTGGAGCCCAGGCCGGATTGAGACACCGCGACCGGGTCGAGGCCTACCTCGGCAACCTGCTGCGGCTCGGCCTGATCGAGCGGTCCAACGACGCCGTGGCGGACGCGATCGCCTATCAGGTGCTGGAGGCCCAGCCGGAGGTGCTGGCGACGATCAAGGACACCCCTCGCACCAAGACGGTGCATCGGAGCATCCGCCTGACCGCGTTCGGCGAGAGCTTCTGCCGCCTCTGCCTGCCGGTCCCGTGAATCCCGCGCACCAGATGTTGAGAGACGCGGATTTCCGGGAACAACAAGGCGACGTGGTCAGTGCGAAGGGCCAGATGACGGTGGACTACCTTGCTGTCCCCGACAGCGTGGCCGAAGCCCGTGCCGCGGTGGTCGACTTCGCCCGGATCGCGGGGATCGGCGGTCAGCAGCTGGAGAACCTGCGACTGGCGGTGTCGGAAGCCGTCAGCAACGTCGTCCGGCACGCGTATCCGTCCGGCCCGGGACCGTTATCGGTGACCGTCGGTCGGGCAGGCGAGGAGCTGTGGGTGCTGGTCGCCGACCGCGGCTGCGGTCACCAGACGCGCTCGGCCAACCCGGGCCTCGGTCTTGGCCTTGGCATCATCGCCCACGAGTGCGACGAGATGGTGATCACCGAGCGCGCCGAGGGCGGCACCGAGGTACGGATGCGGTTCTTGCTCGGACCAAAGCCGGCCGACCGTCGCGACACGCTCGCCGGCCGCCGCCAGTCGGACGCCTCCGGCCAGGACTGACTCGCCTGGCGGGCACGCCGCACCAGCGGCCGACCGCGAGCGAGTACGCCACCGTCGGCCACGTGCGCGGCGGGCGCGCCACCGCCTGCGCGGCCGACCGTCAATCGCGGGGATTCAGCTGTTCGGCGACGTCGCCGCTGGCGCCAAGCTTGCAGACGATCAGGTATCCCGGGTGCCGCTCCACCACCTTCTCCTCTCCCGGGATCTCGTGCCCGTCCAGGACGATGAACCTGCGTCCGTCCTGCCGCACCCGCTCGTACTCACGCGGGCTCAGCTCGACCGCCTCCCCGCACGCCCTGGCGCATTCGCAGCGGAAGCGGATCTGCTGATGCTCCTGCTCGGGCCACAGCCCCCGCTCGATCGCCTCGTTCGCCTCCCTGAACAGCGCCTCGTTATGTCCGATCCGTCGACCAAGCTCCCGATCCACGGTCGTAGATCCTGACATCTTCGGGGCAGCCAGGCTCCCGCAGCGAAACCGCACGGATCGGTCGGCAGCGCGGAGCAGTTAGACGCCCGGTGGCCGCGGCCGGCTGTCACGCTCCCGCCGCGCCAGTGCCCGCCGCGCCCGGACCGCCAGCTCGAGCTCGAAGCGGCTGTCGCCCGCCTCGAGCCCGTCCCCCAGCAGCTCCCGAAGCTTCGCGATCCGGTAGCGGACCGTCTGCGGGTGCACGTGCAGCGCCGCCGCGATCGCCGGCGTGTGGCGCTGGAAGTCGAGCCAGGCAGCCAGCGTGTCGAGCAGCCGCTCGCGCTCGGCTTCGGGCAGTGCCTCCAACGGCGCCAGTCGCCGTCGCACCAGCTCACGCGCGAGCGCCTCGTCCTGCAGCAGGATCGCCGTGCCGAGATGGAGATCGACGCGAGTGGGGCGCTCGCCGGCATCGGCAAGGACGCCGTCGCGCGCCAGCGACAGCACCAGCCGCGCCCACCGCAGCGAGCGCTCCGCCGCCCGCGGCGCGACCGTCGGGCCGAGCGCGGCCTGCAGGCCCTCGACCGCCCGCGACAGCTCGCGCGCGCGTCCCGGTCCGTCCGGGTCGGGCACGACCAGGTACGCGCCCTCGATGTCGCCGCCAACCAGCGCCGGCACGCTCAGCCGCCGGACCGCCTCGCCGGGAGAGTGGCCGGCCACCGCCAGGACCGCCAGCTCGGCGGGGATCGGCCAGCGGGCCAGCTCGGAGGCGCGTGCCAGCGCCTCCGCGTCGGCCGGGACGCCGGGGTCGAGCAGCAGCGTCGCCAGCCGCCGGCGGCGTCGCTCGAGCTCGCCCGCCTGGTCCGACTGCATTCGCAGGTAGCCCTCGACCACCTCGGCGGCGAGCCCGTCGGTGTAGACGAAGATCGCCTCGGCCAGCGAGATCACCAGCTGCGTCGGGATGCCGGCGCCGCTGGCCAGCTCGGCCGCGCCCCGCCAGGCAGCCCGGGTGCCGATCCGGAACGCCGCCCGCAGCGCGTCGAGGCTGCGGCCGGCCTGGAACTCCGCCTCGCCCAGCCGCCGCCACATCTCGCCCGTCTCGGCGGTCGGATGCTCACCGCGCTCGAGCCCGTCGAGAAACGCCCGGATCGCCTGCTCGATGCCGATCCGGATGCCGGTCCCCTCGGGGCCGGAGAGGACGCCGCCGTAGACGCTGCTGCCGGCCTCGATCGCCGCCACCACCTCGCCCACGAGATGATCGACCGACGCCCGCACGACCGCCACCGCAGCGGCGGGCAGCGGCTCCACCGTCCAGCGCTGGACGCTCATTTATCAAATTGTGACAAACAGGTCGCGCAATCACGCTGCAAGAACGCGTAGATC
>JASHQV010000135.1 GCA_030038955.1 Solirubrobacteraceae bacterium | reverse complement strand
TTGTTTCTACCGCTCCTGCTGAGGTGGACCGCTAGCCCCGGCCGATGGAAGCGTTATCGAAGCCTCCGCTTCCAGTTGCGTTTCCTGGCGGTAGGAATGTGCATGTTCGGGATGTGTGGTCGATTGGCCCTGGGCAGCAAAGACCCCCCGTCGGAAGACGGGCTTGGATGCCCGTCTTCCGACGGGGGGGCAACCCGACCGAGGGCGCCAGTCGACGCGCCCTCTCCTTCGCGGTGACGATGGCTTCAAGGACGAGCGCTACCGGCCGGACGAGACCCGTAGCCCGCGATTCGGGGACACATCCTGACTGGCCGGATTGACCTAGCCGACGTACCCGCTTGGCCACGAACTGCACCAGTCCTTTCGTGGCGTTGCGCTCGCGAGACCAGAGTTGGCTGCACGAGTCCTTCACGATCTGGGCGATCGTCGTGTATGCAAACGCAAATCACCCCTGCGAGCGAGCGTGAGTCTGTGCCCAGCTATTCTTAGGTTTATGGCGATGTGCGTCGATGGATGGAGAAATGATCCCGGCTCACGACGATCGGCGCTGGACGGGTCCTGTCACACCACGAGAGTTCCTAGCGTCATATGTGCAGACGGCCGTGGTTGGATTTCATGGGTGGCGGATTGTGCGCGTGACCGTCCACGGCTGGGGAGTGGCTATTGAGCCGCGCTGGCGATTCCTCGAGCTGATCGGCGCGCCTCGGTTCCAGATTCGGTGGGAGGATGTTGGAGAGCTACAGAGACTCGTGCGAATCCGGCGCAGCGTCGGCGTCCGCTTCGTTCTCCGCCGCCGCGGTGCGCTGAAAGAGCCCGGGGGTTTGACGCGCTTGGATCAGCCGATGACACGACGCGTGATGCTTTTCATGCGCGATGAGACGGACAGATTTGTCTTATCGCTGCCGGAAGGGATCTCGCGTCGAGACAAGCGTGAGTTGCTCCCGACGTCTTGGTTTTTCTGGCTCACGGGCATCGGAACGCTGCTCGCCGCGCTTGGGTTCGTTTATGGACAGTCAGCGGCGGTGCTGGTCGGACTCGTTCTCGCGGTCTTCTGCCTCACGGTTGCCTTTCTGCAAGCTTCGTGGCTCAGCGCACCGACGGCTCCTCCAAGGTGAAGACCAGACGATCGCTCAAGTCCTAGAGCGATCACTTCCCTGGGTGTGCACCGCGAGCGCAACGCCATGTCAGCGCTCGTCAGCCGTGGTCTCGTGGAGAGGGGAGGCGAGCAGCCCTGGGCTTGATGAGGGCCGTTCCTGGGTCCAGAGCGCGAGTAACTCGCCCCCGGTGCCAACAGCGAGCGATAGGGGTATCGGATCGCTGAGCCGACGACCGGGTTTGTAACCAACCTGGACGAGCTTTCTCCACCGTCGGCCATGGGGCGATTGGATGCCGAGAGCCGCGCGCCGGCTGCTCCTGGCGAACGCCAGCGCGGCAGCGTGGCCGGGACCGGCGACTAGGTGCAGATCGAAGTCAGCTCCGGCCTTACTTGCGGGGAAGGCTCGGGTGTGCGACCAGCAGCAGCCGAGGATCGGCCCAGATTTGGTGGCGATACCTGATTTCCCGGTCTCCCAGGCCAACGTCACCCAGCCGCTGGGGCTGGAGGCGACTTGAGGGGCGATCGCCTCTCTGGCAACTGGAGGTCGGAGGCCCTTCCAGCGCGTCGTGCCGGCACGAACGGTCGCCGCATCGATGATCAGTCGCCGACGGGCCGGGGAGTGCTGCCAGATTGCGATGCCGCTTCCCCGAGCGTCGACTGCTACCTCCGGCCCGTTCAATGTGGCGTCCAAAGAAGCGTCGTAGATGAACTGTGTCTCCTTTCCAAGCCGCTGGGGTGCTGACCAGAGCCCGGCGCGCCTGACTGTCGCTTCGACCCACGAGTTGTAGCGGTAGTCGCCCTCGTCTCCTCGGACCCGACCGCGGGAGGTGGACCAAGCCGCGACTGCCTGGCCGCCAGCATCCTCGGCCACGGTCGGATCGGATAGCTGGCTAGTCGATCGACCGAGCACCGCTGGCGTTCCCCAACGACCGGTGCGTGCATCGACGCTCACCGCATCAACTCTCTGAGACCGGGAGGATCCCGTCGTGTAGGCCAGGAGTGCGTTGCCGTGGTCATCGATGCTCAGCTCTCGCGTTCCCGGCAGGGTCCCGTACGTGATCCTTGCAGGCGCAGTCCATGGCGCCGAAGCCGAGGCACGCATTACCCCATCGATCTCCTGGCGTGGGGAATTCGACTCCGGCTGCCAAACGATCACCGCTGCCCCCGACGGGTCCATCACCACCTCGGGATCAAACGTCGTCGCGTTCGAGGTCCCGTACAGCGTGTGCGCTCGTGACCATCCCCCTGACACGCTGTTGCGGCTAGAGACAACCAACGTGCTTCCGCCCTCTCCGACCTGTTGGTTCCACACCGCAACAGCATCGCCGTCAGATCCCGCCGCCACCTGTGCCTCGGTCACAAACGCCTGATCTGATGACAGCAGCCGCGAGCTCGAGCGGCTTAACCCATACGCGACCGCGGCGGCGACAGCACAACACACCACAGCGGCGCCCAACACCCTCCCCAGCCGAAATCGCACGCGGCCATCATCGCACCGAGGGCTAGTCAACACCATCATCGTGAGCACTACGTAGAAGCTGCTCTCATGTCACGTCACGGTGGAGCCCAGGCAGCCCTCTTGGTTGAGAACGCTCTCGGGTCGTGTGCAGCGGGCCTCGTCCAGCTGGTGTCGCTCGTCCTTGTGACCTCTGCCCCCGCGAAGACAGGGACGAATCGACTGGACCCCGTTCGGTCGCATCACTCCCCGTCGGAAGACGGGCATCCAGGCCCGTCTCCCGTCGGCGAGTGTGTGCTGCCCAGGGTCAATCGACCACACCTCCTCGAATCTGGGCACTCCTCTAGTCAGGAAAGTCACGGCGCTGAGCGGTC
>JASHQV010000134.1 GCA_030038955.1 Solirubrobacteraceae bacterium | reverse complement strand
CTCGGATCTTTGTGCATCCCCAGTGCACCGCAGGCCCTGCGTCCTTAGGGCCTATCCCAGTTGGGTGTGCGACTGGGGCGCATCCAGGCGTGCGATCCAAGTGGTATAGGTCCTTAGTCAGCAGCCCCCGCATCTCGCCATTCCAGGCACAACGTTCCCGGGAGACCCACTGATGAGCATGCAGAGGACGGCGTCGGTGGAAGCGGTGACGGCGGCCGGCGGCGCCGGCGTTGCGCACGTCATGTACCGGGTGGAGGAGCGGATGGCGGACCTCGTCGACGGCTATGGCCGGCTGCTGGCAGGCCACGCGCAGGCGACGCTCTCGGCCGGGGGCAAGCGACTGCGCCCGCTGCTCGTGTGCCTCGCCTCCGGGGTCCCGGTGATCGAGAGCGACGCGCTCGTGCGCTCGGCCGTCGCCGTCGAGCTCGTGCACGCCGCCACGCTGGTCCACGACGACGTGCTGGACGGCGCCTTGATGCGGCGCGGCCGACCGACCGTGGTGGCGGCCGGCGGGCGGTTGCTGGCGACGGCAACCGGCGACCTCCTGTTCTCCCGCGCGTTCGCCGAGCTGGCCGGCAGCGGCAGCGTCGAGGCTGTGCGGGCGCTGTCGCGGGCGGCGTCCGGACTCGCCGCCGGCGAGCTGATGCAGCGCGCCGATGCCTGGAGCACGGCGGTCAGCATCGGTCGCTACCGGGAGCGCTGCCGGCTCAAGACCGCGGTGCTGTTCCGCGGCGCCTGCGAGCTGGGGGCCCTGTGCGGCGCCGGCCAGGCTCGCGCGCTGGGCCGGTTCGGCGAGGCGATCGGCCTGGCCTTCCAGCTGCTGGATGACATCCTCGACGTGACCGGGCCGCCCGAGCGGACCGGCAAGCCTCGCGGCACCGATCTGCTCGACGGGACCGTGACGCTGCCGCTGATCATCGCGCGCGAGTCCGACGAGCAACTGGCCCGGCTCGACTTGCGCTCGCTGCGAACCGCCGAGCAGGCGGCGGCCGTGTGCGACCGGATCATCGCCACCGATGCGCTCGACGTGGCTCGCGGGCAGGCTTTGGCGATGGTCGCTCGCGCCAAGCAGGCGCTGCCGCTGCTGCCCGACGACCAGCGCTCGGCGCTGGAGCTGGTCGCGGACGGCGTCGTCGAGCGCTACAGCTGAGCGGTGGGACTCAGAAGTCCTCGGGGAGGATCACGCCGGCATTCAGCGCGGCGATGAACCGGTCGACCTCGGACGCCATGTTCGCGTGCGTCAGGCGCCGGAGATCGTTGATCATGCCGGCCAGGCCTTCGTCGAGGCGATCTTCCAGCTGCTCCACCTGCTCGCGCTGGTAGAGACCGGCTTCGGTCCACCAGCAGTTGGGGCACTCGAGCGTCAGCTCCCAGCAGCCGTCCGAGCTCTCGGACCAGCTCAGCGGCTGCACCAGATCGCCACTGCAGCCGGGACACATCGACAGCTGACGGCCGGTGGGCTCGACTTCGCTGAAGCGGATCACTTCGATTGCGCGCCCGCTGGGCAGGACGATGCGGCGGACGGTGTGGTTGCGGTTGCTGTGGCTCATTGCGGCACGACTCCGGTACAAGCCCTCTATCGGCGGCCGCTCGGGAGAGCTTGAGCGCCTCGTCAGCCGTGCCTCTTTCGCCCGCGCCCTGCTGCCGCTAACCTTGGAGCCTCCAAACCCGCGGAGGAAACCGCATGTTCCGTAACCCCCTCAGCGACGGCCTCGTCGTCCTGATTATCCTGCTTCTGTTCTTCGGCCCGAAGCGACTGCCGATGCTCAGCCGATCGATTGGCGAGAGCATCCGCGAGTTCAAGGGCGGGATCGGCAGTGGCTCGTCAGACGATGAGGACAAGCCACAGCTGAGTGCGCAGAGCGAGCAGGCTCACAGTGCGCCCGCACCAAGCGAGCCGGCGCAGAGCGAGCAGGCCGACTCGGCAGTGCCTCGCGAGACCGCCAAGGCCTCGACCGAGCACAACGCCTGACCTGCCACTCGCGCCGTAGCGACGATGAAGTCCCTCAGGCCGATCGGGCACGATGACCGCCTGAGCATCGTTGACCACCTGGACGAGCTCCGCTCGCGCCTGTTCATGTGCGCGGGCGTGTTGTTCGTCGTCTTCTGCGTCTGCTTCTGGCAGAACCAGGCCCTCATCCACGTGCTCAACCGGGCGCTGCCGACCGAGAGCTACGCGGCCTCCCACGGTGGCCTCGCTGCGCAGTCCAAGCAGGATGCAAGCGAGCACCGCGCCTTCGAGGACATCGCCTCCGGCGCGAGCGAGCTCAGATCCTCGCTCGCCAGCGTGCACGGGATCCCACCCTCGGCGCTGCACGCGCTCACGATGATGGCGACCGGGGCGGCCGAGGCTGCCAAGACGCTGCCGAAGAGCGCGTCCACCCAGGAGAAGCCGTTCACGTTCGGGGTCGGCGAATCGTTTACCACGACGCTGCTCGTGGTGGGCTACTTCACGATCCTGATATCGCTTCCGATGGTGCTGTACGAGCTGTACGCGTTCGTGCTGCCGGCGCTCAATCCAAACGAGCGGCGGGTCGCCACGCCCGTGATGTTCTCGGCGCCGTTGCTGTTCATCGCCGGAGTCGTCTTCACCTACTTCATGGTGCTGCCGCCGGCCGTGCACTTCCTGCAGGGCTACAACAGCTCCGATTTCCAGATCATCGTGCAGGCGAAGACCTACTACAAGTTCGAGATGCTGATCATGCTGGGGATCGGGCTCGCCTTCCAGGTCCCGCTCGTGCTCCTTGGGCTCCAGCGGATCGGCGTGATCACGGCCAAGTCGCTGACCGGGAACTGGCGCTACGCTGTCGTTGTGATCGCGGTGATCGTCGCCGCGCTGCCAGGGGTGGACCCGGTCACCATGACGTTTGAGACGCTGCCCATGGTGTTCCTGTACCTGCTGAGTATCGGGCTGTTGCACATCGCCGACCGCCGCATGGCCAAGCGGGAAGCTGCGGCGCTTGCGGCCGCCGGCGAACGCATGGACATGACCTGATGCACGACCAGCGCTTCCACGATGCTGTTTGACCTTCGTAGCCGCGGACGTCGTCGCGCCGTAGTCGTGATCTATCTCGGCTTGGCGATCCTGATCGGCGGTGGCCTGATCCTGTTCGGCGTCGGCACAGGCACCGGTGGCGGCGGTCTCTTGAACGGTCTCACCGGCAACGGCTCCTCGAGCGGCCAGTCGAACGCGGTCGACCAGGCGACGAAAGCTGCGCTCAAGTTGACGCGGCTGAATCCTTCCTCCGCGTCCGCTTGGTCCCAGCTGGAGCAGGCCTACTGGGAGGCCGCCCACCAGTCCAGCGACTATGACAGCAGCACGGGCGCCTACAGCACCGACGGCACCAAGCAGCTGGCCAACGCCACTGATGCCTGGCAGCGCTACGTCAGCCTCACTAAGGCGCCCAGCGCCGACGCGGCGTTCCTCGCTGCCGAGGCGTATGCGGCCCAGTCTCGCTACAGCGAGGAAGCGAGCGCCTGGCAGTACGTGATCGCGTCCGACCCCCGTGCGGCCAAGGGATACGAGTGCCTCGCCTTCTCCGCCTACGCGGCCAAGGACACCCGCGTCGGCAACATCGCCGCGCAGAAGGCGATCAAGCTCGCGCCGAAGCTCGACCGCCTCCAGCTCGAGCAGGACCTCAAGGCCTCCAAGACCGAGTCCGGGTACGCGCAGGCGTGCTGAGCCCAGGGTCGCGCCGGTCTCACCGGGCGCGCCCAGCTCGACGGGCGCCAGCCCGACCCGATCATCGAGCCGACGGGACGGGCGCTAGCCCGATGGCGCGCGCCGACCCCGTCCCGCGCCAGCTTGACCGCGAGCGTGCAGACGCGGCGGCTAACATCGATCGAACTCCCCGGGCCGTTAGCTCAACTGGTAGAGCAGGGGACTCTTAATCCCAAGGTTGGAGGTTCGAGCCCTCCACGGCCCACTGCCAAAAGCCCCGCTATGCGAGCGCCGGATGAGTGGTTTGCCGACACCCTCCCAAGCTCGTCGATCTCGACGGCCCGCAGCCCATCCGCGAGGACCGTCTGTCCCGCCTGCACGTCACGTCGGCGATTGCGATCGTCCCCGTCGTGGCGTAGCTGACGATCGCGTTCGTAGCGTCGGGTTCGTCCAGTCAGCGCCGGTCTGCGCCTCCTCTGTCGCTCAGCGAGAGGCTGATGCTGGATCGGTGCTGTCCGGCAGTGAGCCCTGTGATGCTCAACCGGGGACTGCTGAAATGGCCTCTGATGGCACTCCACGTTG
>JASHQV010000133.1 GCA_030038955.1 Solirubrobacteraceae bacterium | reverse complement strand
GCGATGCGCCGGTGACCGTCCCGAACTTGGCGTTGGCGGCGTACATGACGACCATGACGCCCATGAAGCCAGCCGCCACCACGCCGATGATGGTGATCACGGGAATGCCGGCCACCTCCCACGCAATCGTTCCTTTGTACACGGCTCGGAGCCTGAACGGGAAGAGAATGGCGGCTATCGAGGCGAAGAACAGGAGTGCTGCCTGCAGCAGTCCGCCCGCCACGTAGGTGAAGTTGCTTACGTACTCCAGCATGACGCCGAACACGATCACGAGCAGGGTGATGATGCCGATGGCAACGATCGGCGTATTGGTCTTCTCGGACAGATATGCCACCTGTGGAGGCGCGACTCGGTCAAGCGACCAAGCCAGCAGGTAGCGAGTGCCCCAGAAGTAGAGTCCGATGCTCGACCCCCAGAGGCCGACCCCGACCGCCAGCGAGAAGAGGATCAGCAGGATCGGGTCGTTGATTCCCAGTGCTAGCGGGACATGTCCGTAGATCGGGAACGGGAACGGATTCTTAGACGGGTCCGTGTAAGCAAAGAACCCGAACGCGTTCATCAGGGCGCTCGGAACCCGAGCCACGGAGAGGGCGAGAAAGCCAGCCAGGATCACGCCGGCGATGCTGGTGGCACCGAGGACGGCCACATACTGCGTCCGGCGCGGATTGCGCACCTCCCCGCCGATCTGAATCGAGTTAAGCGCGTAGCCGAAGATCACCATCACAAACGGCCAGAAGGCGATCGTCTCCTTCCAGCTGAACGCGGGATGCAGGTTGGCGCCGGCTCGGGTCGCGACCTGCTCCATGTTCGCCACCGAGGTGTGAAAGTGTGCAGCGAAGAGGTTGAAGTTGTGGATGTAGGTGCTGCGCGATGTGAAGAGCAAGACCGGCAGGGCGACGACCAGGCACGCGACCGTGCATATGGTAGGAAGCCACTGTGTCCGCGCCGCCGCCTTGGCGCCGCGATACATGAAGAAAACGAACAGCGCGACTTGGACCATCTCGATCGCGATCACGACCCCAGGCTTCGAAACGTCGGCTGCCCACGTGAGGAGCCAGTGCGCCCCGATCATCGTTCCCATCGGCGCAAACAGGTCGGGAAGGATCCAGTTGCCCAGCGACCATGCGTTGAAGGCCGAGAAGAATGCGCACAGGATCATCATCGACCAGGTCCCGAGGAAGCCGAAGAACGGATGTACGGCGCGGCTGATGAACACGTAATCACCGCCGGACCGCGGCATCGCCTGAGCCAACATGACGTAGGCGAGGACCACGAAGAGCCCGCCAACGAGCCCAGTGATCACTGACAGCGAGAGGCTCGCGCCCAAAAACAGCGCGAGTCCCAACGGCAGGAGAACGGCCACGTTGGCGAACGCATTAGCGTCCGTGAGGTTGATGTTGAACGCATCCCATGGGCTTAGCTCACGAACGAGGCCGGTAGCCTGGCGTAGGAATAGACCGGGTCTCGCCCCCCCGTCGGATGCTGTGGGCTGACCGGTCACGGTTTGATCGGACACCTCTCTCTCCTGTCCCTCGACGTTTACTTCCTGATGAACCTACGTACGGTGGGCCGCAGCCAGCTCTGCCGCAGGCCCCAGTTGCGAATCCCTCGAAGGCGTGGTGCGCTCGCCACCGTGTGAAGCAGATCTCCGTTTCGGATCGACACGCTGCCACCGCGGGCGTTCGCGAGGCGGGCGGTGACGGTACGGGCGGTCGCAGCGCCGACGGTCCCCGGCTCGGCGTCGAGATCTCGCAGCACCGCCATGGCTGCGTTGTGCCCCGCTGCGCCCATCACAGCTCCGCCAGGGTGGGTTCCCGCGCCGCACAGGTAAAGCCCCTGTAACGGCGTTCGGTAGCCCCCGAGCCCCGGCGCCGGTCGGGACGCGAACAGTTGGTTTACGAACATCGCGCCGTGGAAGATGTTCCCGCCGCTGAGGCCATACTCCCGCTCCAGATCCAGCGGAGTGAGGGTGAACGAGCCACGCACCGTGGAGCGGATGTCCGGCGCGAATCGCTCAAGCGAGCCGATGACGCGCTCGGTGAACTCCTCCCGGCGTGAGTCCCAATCGCCGTGTGCGAGCTCGAAGGGGAGCTGCTGGATTCCGGTCGTGATGGTGTGCATGCCAGGCGGCGCGAGCGACGT
Organism: Solirubrobacteraceae bacterium; assembly: GCA_030038955.1. Taxonomy (GTDB): domain Bacteria; phylum Actinomycetota; class Thermoleophilia; order Solirubrobacterales; family Solirubrobacteraceae; genus Palsa-465. The sequence continues at coordinate 3,241 of JASHQV010000133.1, read as the reverse complement.
ATCGCTCGCAGACTGGATGATCAACTCGATCGGGTAGTTCTCGACCAGCTCACCCGCCTGCTGCGCCTCCCAGCAGCGCTCGTATTCGTGGACGGTCCCGCCGAGCAGCGTGAAGCCTCGGTGCTGAGGGCCCTCGGCATCAGGAAATCCCTTGTACTGAGGCAGCTTGTCAACGAGCATGTGGACCCTGGCCATGCTCCCGCGCACGTCGATCGACTCGGCGCTGCGTCGCGCCGTGGTCGGGAGATCGGATGGATCGAGCAGCTTGAGATAAGTCCGCCGTGGGTCAGCATTCGAGAGCACCAACGACGCCTCGAGCTGCTCGCCATCGTCGAGTTCGACGCCGCGGACGCGCCCGTTCCGCACAAGCACTCGCCGGACGGGTGCCTCCGTCTGTAGCGTGGCACCGGCCTCGCGCGCCGCTGAGGCCAGAGCTTGCGTAATCGCCCCCATCCCTCCACGAGCAAACCCAAAGCGGCCGAACTCACCCTTGTGCTCCCCCCAGGAATGGTGACTGAACTCGTATGCGGTGCCGGGTGAGTACGGTCCCGCGTGCACGGCCACTAAGGCGAAGAAGATGAACGCTCCCTTGAGCAGGTCGCTCTCGAAGTAGCGATCGACGAGGTCGCCGACGCTCAGGGTCACGAACTCGTGATAGAGGTCGATCTCACCCATCTGCTCGAAGCGACCGACCAGCTCGCTCAGCGTCGGCGGCTCGCTCAGCAGATAGGGCTCAACGATCTTGGCGAAGCGACGCAGGCGCAGGCCGAAGTCTGGGAACGCTTCGGCATCGCTTTGACTGACGCGGTCGAGCTCCTTCAACGTGCGGTCGATCTCTGGCCACAGGAACAGGTACTCGCCGGATGGCTTCATCAGGAAGTCCAAGACATCAGTGGCGTATACGTCGAGCCCATGGCGCTCGAGCTCGAGCTCGGCAATGATCTTCGGGCGCAGGCTGCTGACCACGTAGGCGCAGGTCGAGAATCGCGCTCCCGGGATCAGCTCTTCGGTCACGCACGCCCCACCGAGGACACCCCGCCGCTCGAGCACCGTGACGTCGAGTCCGGCCCGTGCTAGATAGCTCGCCGCCACAAGGCCGTTGTGTCCGCCGCCCACCACCAGAACTTGATCGGTCAACTTGAACGATCTAGTCACGCGGCTAACCTAGCGTCGCGTCCAGCCGATGTCAAGGCCGCGAAGATCAGGACAGAGCGAAGCCCTGCCGGGTATTGCGGCGCTCTGACCGGGAATCAGCCCCATGGTTTCCCCACCTACTCAGCCTGTTTCCCGACCTACTCAGCCTGGATCCACCGGGTGACGGGGTGGGTTCCGTCCGACCGTGGAGGTCACGTCCCTAGGGTTGGCGTAGGAGCGCGTCGGACGGATTGGACGAGGGGAATGGAACGCGGGTTCGTCCCGGTCTTGGTCCGCGGGCTTGTTCCGGTCGTGGTTCCGGCCACCGCGGCGCTCATCATCGTCGGTTTCTCAGGGAATCGGCTTGAGGGATGCTGCAAGTGGCCGGTGTGGAGCGGATGACGATCCGGGGAGGTCGTTCGGAAGGTGCTGGCAGACGACCACGTGGATGTGATCCGCGAGTCGGTGCGCTGGGTGGCTGAGCAGATCATGGAGTCCGAGGTGACGGAGCTGGTCGGTGCTTGAGCTGCGTGAGCGTCGGCCGGAGGACCGCGCCACGCATCGCAACGGCTATCGGGGCAGGCGGTGGGACACGAGGGCTGGTGGGATCGAGCTGCAGATCCCGAGGCTCAGGCAGGGCAGCTACTTCCCGTCGTTTCTGCGCCTCGCAAGCGCTCAGAGCAGGCTTTGGTGTCGGTGGTCCAGCAGGCGTGTGTGTGCAGGGTCTCCACGAGGCGGGTCGATCAGCTCGTTGAGAGCCTCGGTCTGAGGGTGTCTCGCAGCAAGGCAAGCCGGGTCTGCGCGGGGTTGGATGAGCAGGTGCAGGCGTTTCGCACCCGCCCGTTGGAGGGTCGGTATCCGTATGTGTCCGTCGACGCGAAGGTCGAGAAGGTCCGTGACGGCGGCCGGGTCGCCCGCAGATGCGTGGTGGTTGCCCACAGCACGAGGCCGGCAGACGGGAGATCATCGGTCTGGATGTCGGGGAGGCCGAGACCGAAGCGTTCTGGCGCGAGTTGCTCAGGGGCCTGGTCGCCTGTGGTCTGGCCGGGGTGCAGCTCGCGATCTCGGACGACCACGCCGAGCTGCAGGCCGCACTCGGCCAAGTGCTGGGGTGCGCATGGCGGGGCTGCGCCGTGCATTTACCTCAGAGACTGCCTCGGGCACGCCCGCCGCGACCAGCACGGCCTGCCCGGTGCATTGATCCGTCCGGTCTTCAGGGCCGAGAACACAGAGGAGATCGATCCGCTCCTGCAGGGGCGGATCGATCTCCTGACCAAGACCCACCAGGAGGTCCCAGTGCTCCAAGCGGTCTGAGCCGCCAGCTTCCTCGCCGGCGAGCGTTACACCACTACCTGACTCGTCGCCAGCGTCAAATCTCGTTCAAATCCGCAGCAAACACCGAAAGTCGAGAGGCTTAGAAGCACGGTGCATCAGGCCTGGCACGGCTGCTCAGGTACGACACAGCGTGGCTCGGGGTGGTTGACACGGTCGAGAGCACGGCGTACTTTATCGGTCAAGCTAGGCCCGGATCCGTGTTCGGAGCCGGGTGCGCTGCTCGCAGGAACACGAGTCCCGGGGCATGCGCTGCAACATGTCCGGAGACGAATAGCGACGCCGATACGAGCCATGAATGCGACCCACAGCCTCGAGTCCGCACTGGCCGCCGCAGACCTTGCTCTGCTCGACGGCTCGATCCGCGAATCGCAGGAGCGCTTTCCTGACGGCTCTCGCTACCGGATCGAGATCGCAAGCGTCGAGGGCCCAAGCGTCCTCAGAGCGGTGATCTCCGAGGCCGAGAACCAGCACATCCGGGTCCATCGGGTGTCGCAAGGCTCGGGCGTCATGATGCTCTCCGACGCCGAGCTCGATGAGATGGCTCAGCTGTCCGGGGAGCACGACATCGAGGTCGGACTGTTCCTCGGTCCTCGCGCAGAGTGGGACTGCGGCGGCCAGGCGATGATCAGCCAGACCGTCACCGGCACCGCGCGTGGCACGACAGCGGTGGCTGCCTGTGTGGCCGAAGCGGAGCGAGCCTGCCGGCACGGCTTTCGAACGCTGCTGATCGGCGACCTCGGCGTGCTCGACGTGATCGCAACGCTTCGGAGCG
>JASHQV010000132.1 GCA_030038955.1 Solirubrobacteraceae bacterium | reverse complement strand
CTCCCGGCGCCCGCTGCGCCGGCGACCGAGGTCGAGCTGCCCGTCGACAGCGAGCCGCCGGCCGAGATCGCGGCCGAGCCCGAGCCAGCCCCCCGGATCGGCCTGTTCAGGCGCTTCGGACGGATGCTGGTGGCGGCGTTCGTAAAGCCGGTGGAGGTTCACGAGGCGGCGTTCACTGACGCTGCGTCCGAGATCGCGCCGCCTCGAGCCGAGATCGCGCCCGTGGCCCCGCCCGAGGTGGCGCCGCCCGGAGCGGAGGTCGCGCCCGTGCCCGCGCCCGAGGTCACGCCGCCCGGAGTCGAGGTCGCGCCCGTGCCCGCGCCCGAGGTGGCGCCGCCCGGTGCGGAGGTCGCGCCCGTGTCCGCGGCCGAGGTCGCGGCCGAGCCCGCGATCGAACCGTCCGCGGTGCTCGCCGCGGCGCTCGACAGCCTCGGCAGCGACCACCACAGACCGTTCTCCCGCGGCTGATCCGCACGCGCTCGCGTCGCGGGGGCCGCCGATAGACTGCCCAGCCGGTGCGCGAGAAGGCCCCGGAGACCTACGGTCAGAAGCTCGAGCAGCTCCAGCAGCTGCGGCGGGAGGCGATCCACGCCGGCTCGGAGGCGGCGGTCGAGAAGCAGCACGCGCGCGGCAAGTACACCGCCCGGGAGCGAGTCGAGAAGCTGCTGGACACCGGCTCCTTCCAGGAGCTGGGCACGTTCGTGCGCCACCGCACGCACGAGTTCGAGATGCAGAAGAGCCGGCCCTGGGGGGATGCGGTGGTCACCGGCCACGGCACGATCGATGGTCGCCGGGTGTGCGTGTTCAGCCAGGACTTCACCGTGTTCGGCGGCTCGCTGGGCGAGGTGATGGCCGAGAAGATCTGCAAGATCATGGACCTGGCGGCGAACATCGGCTGCCCCGTGATCGGCATCAACGACTCCGGCGGGGCGCGGATCCAGGAGGGGGTCGTGTCACTCGGCGCCTACGGCGACGTGTTCCTCCGCAACGTGCAGTGCAGCGGCGTGATTCCGCAGCTCAGCCTGATCATGGGCCCGTGCGCCGGCGGCGCCGTGTACTCGCCGGCGATCACCGACTTCATCTTCATGGTCAAGGAGACCTCGCACATGTTCATCACCGGTCCAGAGGTGATCAAGACCGTCACCGGCGAGGAGGTGGGGTTCGAAGAGCTGGGTGGCGCGGTTAGCCACAGCTCCAAGTCCGGGGTCGCTCACTTCGCCTGCGACGACGAGGACGCCTGCCTCGAGGACGCCCGCTACCTCTTGTCGTTCCTGCCGCAGAACAACCTCGAGCCGCCGCCGCGGCTGGCGCCAACCGACGCCCCTGACCGGATCGACCCCGAGCTCGACGTGGTCGTCCCCGACAGCCCCAACAAGCCCTATGACATGCGCGAGGTGATCCGCCGCGTCGTCGATGACGGCGAGTTCTACGAGGTGCACGAGCACTGGGCCCGCAACATCGTCTGCGGCTTCTCACGGCTCGACGGCTTCGCGGTCGGCGTCGTCGGCAACCAGCCGGCGCAGCTGGCGGGCGTGCTGGACATCGACTGCTCCGAGAAGGCCGCCCGCTTCATCCGCTTCTGCGATGCGTTCAACATCCCGATCCTCACGTTCTGCGACGTCCCCGGGTTCCTGCCAGGGACCAACCAGGAGTGGCGCGGGATCATCCGCCGCGGCGCCAAGCTCCTGTACGCGTACGCCGAGGCGACGGTCCCGAAGATAACGGTGATCACGCGCAAGGCGTACGGCGGCGCCTACGACGTGATGGGCTCGAAGCACCTGGCGGCCGACATGAACTTTGCCTGGCCGACCGCCGAGGTGGCGGTGATGGGGCCCGACGGCGCCGTCAACATCATCTACCGGCGCGACATCGCCGCCTCGCCGACCCCCGACGCGCGCCGCGAGAAGCTGATCAACGACTACCGCTCGCACTTCGCGAACCCCTATGCGGCGGCCGAGCGCGGCTACCTCGACGACGTCATCATCCCCCACGAGACGCGCCCGAAGGTGGTCACCGCGCTGCACACGCTCCAGACCAAGCGCCAGCCGGGGCCGCGCCGCAAGCACGGCAACATCCCCCTGTAGGCTGCACACCGATGCCGGGCTTGGTTGGACAGCGCGTGCGCCGCCGGGAGGATCGGCGGTTCCTCACCGGCAAGGGCCAGTACGTCCACAATCTGCCGTTCCCGGGCGCGCTGCACGTGGCCTTCGTGCGCTCGCCGTGGGCACACGCCCGGATCGAAGCAATCGACGCGGCCGCCGCCCGCGAGCTGCCGGGCACGCAGGTGTTCACCGCCGCCGACGTCGGGCTGACGGTCAACCCGGTGCCGCCGTTCATGCAGGTCGACCCGCGCTTCTCACGCCCGTTCCTGGCCAGCGACAAGGTGCGCTTCGCGGGCGAGATCGTCGCCGCCGTGCTCAGCCCGAGCCCGGAGCAGAGCGTCGACGCGACCGAGCTGGTGGAGGTGGAGTACGAGCCGCTCGCGGCCGTCACCGATGTCGTCGAGGCGGCGCGCGACGAGGTGCTGCTGTTCGCGGACATCGGCACCAATGTCTGCCTGCGGCGCCCGCCGGCGGACGCCGACCCGCGGCTGCTGGCGGACTGCGAGGTGGTCGTGCGCGGCACCCACTTCAGCCAGCGGCTGGCGGCCTGCCCGCTGGAGCCGCGCGCGACGGCCGCCCGCTTCGGCGACGACGGACGGCTCGAGCTGTGGCTGTCCACGCAGACGCCACACCAGGACAAGCAGGAGCTGGCGCCGCTGCTCGGCCTGGAGCCCGACCAGGTCAGGGTGATCGCTCCCGACGTCGGCGGCGGCTTCGGCGGCAAGGGCCTCGACGTCGAGGATGTGCTCGTCGCCTGGCTCGCGCGCGCGACCGGGAAGCCGGTGCGCTGGAGCGAGACGCGCAGCGAGGATCTCGTGGCGATGCACCATGGCCGCGGGCAGCGGGTCGAGTTCGAGCTCGGCGGCGGGCGCGACGGGCGCGTGCGGGCGCTGCGGGTCGGGATCCTCCAGGACGCGGGCGCCTACCCGACGGTGGGCGCGTTCCTGCCGAGCCTGACGGCGATGATGGCCAGCGGCGTCTACGCGATCCCGCGGATCGAGGTGGACATCACCTCGATCGTCACCAACACGACCTCGACCGGGGCGGTGCGCGGGGCCGGCCGTCCCGAGGCGACGCAGATGCTCGAGCGGGCGATCGACGCGTTCGCGCGCGAGTGCTCGCTCGACCCCGCCGAGGTCCGCCGCCGGAACTTCATCGCCCCCGGTGCGTTCCCGTACACGACCGCCGCGGGCGCCCGGTATGACTCGGGCGACTACGGCCGCGCGCTGGACAAGGTGCTCGACAGCGCCGGCTACGAACAGCTCCGCGCCGAGCAAGCCGCCCGACGGCGCAACGGCGACGCGCTCGCGCTCGGGATCGGCCTGAGCGCTTATGTCGAGGTCACCAACGGGCTCGCCGAGGCTGAGTTCGGCGCGGTCGAGATCACCGCCGACGGAGATGCACTCGTCAAGACCGGGTCGTTCTCACAGGGCCAGGGGCATGAGACGACGTTCGCGCAGATCGCCTCCGACCGCCTCGGCATCCCGGTCGAGCGGATCACGGTGGTCAAGGGAGACACGGACGTGGTCGCGCGCGGGACCGGCACGTTCGGCTCGAAATCAACCCAGATCGGCGGCGTCGCCGCTGCTCGCGCCGCTGAGGACCTGGTCGAGCAGGCCAAGCGGCTCGCGGCCGAGGAGCTGGAGGCGAGCCCCGACGACATGGTGCTCGACCTCGAGCGTGGCCGCTTCCACGTTGCCGGATCGCCGACGGCCGCGATCAGCTGGGCGGAGCTGGCCGCGCGCCTGCGGGATCACGACCGCCTGGCGGAGCTAAGCGCGGAGACCGACTTCGCCGCCGAGCAGCCGACGTTCCCGTTCGGGGCGCACCTGGCGGTCGTCGAGGTCGACACCGAGACCGGTGGGGTGGAGCTGAAGCGGATGGTCGCGCTCGACGATGCGGGCAGGATCATCAACCCGATGATCGCCGAGGGCCAGGTCCACGGCGGCCTCGCCGCCGGGATCGCCCAGGCGCTGTTCGAGGAGGTCTCCTACGACGAGGACGGCAACCCGCAGAACTCGAGCCTCGTCACCTACGCGATGCCGGCGGCAACCGAGCTGCCGTCGTTCGAGCTGGTCCCGATGGAGACGCCGACGCCGGTCAACCCACTCGGCGCGAAGGGGATCGGCGAGTCGGGGACGATCGGCGCGACGCCCGCGGTGCTCGCCGCCGTGCTTGACGCGCTCGCTCCCTACGGGGTGCGCGATCTGGAGATGCCCGCCAACGGCGAGCGGGTGTGGCGGGCGCTGCGCGACGCGGGCAAATGAGCGCGTCGGCGTGGCGCCGTCCACGTCCACCCGCGGACGGCGAGCAGTCGTGTCAGCTCCCCGTCAGCTCCTGCCAGAACACTTACGCCCGCGGCGCGACTTCGCGGGCGTTCGAGGTTTCTGGGGGAGAGACTGAAGGATTGGCCGCCGGATGCCGATCATGCATGTAAGTGCCGGCTGCGGGGAGCCGGCACCGTCGGGCTCCTGGCAACCGGCTAGGGCTCACACCAGAATTAGTGAGAGGATTTGACGAGTGGATGGGCGTGTATGACGGGACGCCGTGACACAAGACGTACTGCTGGTACGGCGGTGTCACGGCGTCCCGTCAGGCATGTCCAGACGCCGTCGAAGACCCCGATAATTCTGGTGTGGGCCCGAACTTGAGCAAGCATTGAACCGTCGCCCGAAACTATTCACGATCGCCCCCGGCGCCGACGCCGAGGAGGTGGCCGCGGTCGCCGCGGCGCTCGAGCAGCTCATGCGGCAGACGGCACCGGTTGCACCCCCCGAGCCGCCCGCGCCCAACCCGTGGGTGCAGGCGGCGCTGCACGAAGGCGTCGCCCGGCAGCCCGAGCTACCGCTGCGGTGGGCCTGACCGGGTTCGTCTTCGGCGGCGGCCGGCGCCGGACGGGCGCCGCCGCCGGCTTCGCGCTGATCGGCGTGATCGCGCTCGTCGCGCTTGTCGCTCCGGCTGTGGCACTCGCCTCCGGCCCGCGCCGGATTGGGCGCCGGCCGGCGCTGCCGGCCGGCGCCAGGGCGGTTGGCGCGCTCGCCGGAAGCACGCGGCTCGGCGTCACCGTGACGCTGCAGCCGCGTGACTCGCAGGCGCTCGCCGCCTACGCCACTGCCGTCTCGACGCCGGGCTCGAGCGAGTACCA